>NZ_JBHNYP010000007.1:0-100389 GCF_054960655.1 Micrococcus sp. PSi08
GTCAGTTCGTACGTCATGGCTCCATGGTGGCGAACAGCCGGACGCGTTAGCGGCCCACAGCTGTGCTCGGGGTGCCCCGCTCGCCACAGCACGGCATCATGGCCCCATGGTCTCCGCCCCGTTGCCGTTCCGCCGCTGGGAGACCCCAGCAGGGCTGGCACCTTCGCTGATCTTCGAAGACGGGGTCGGCCCTGGGATCTACGTCCTCGAGTTCTCGAACGGGGATCAGTACGTGGGCCAAAGCATCCATCCCGCCACCCGGTTCGCGAGCCACCGCCGGCGGTGGCAGGACATCGTGGCCGTGAACTTCACCCCGGTGCCTCCGGAGGAGTTGGATCGGGTCGAACAGGCCATGATCACGGAGAAGCGACGCGCAGACGTCCGCCTTCGCAACCGCACGCTGCTCGCCCAGCCATTCGGAGACTCCCCCCTCGACTTCATCGTCACCCAGGAGGAACAGGCCGCGTGGATCGGGGATGATCCCATGAACGTGGAGCGGGAGATCGCCCCGCAGCGGATCGTTGAGGCCCGCGCCCGACGACGCACGGACAGAGGGCGCCTCCCTGAACCGGTCCGGGAGCACCCGCATCTCGCGGAGGCCGTCGACTCGATCGCCGGCTACCTGTACTACGTGATCCCCCTCCCCACGGAGACGGAAGGGCGCGGATGGGTGCTCAGCGCGTGGCCCTCCACGAACCGTGCGCGGAGCCACCGCCGGTTCGCGACCCTGAGCATCCAGAAGGTGGAGATGCTGTACCTCTACGAGGCCCGGACCGAGGACGGCGAGTGGGAGCAGACCATGGTTCTGAACGTCCACGACTCCTTGGAGATCGACGACGAACTCCGCCCCCTCTTCTTTCAGACCGCTTATCGCACGACTGGCCCGGTGTGGACCACCGCCGTTCACGGGTGGGAGGACATCGGCGTTCTCCTCGGCCACCCCGCAGTGCTCCTCGCCGCACGCAAGCTGGCTCTCTCGCAGCTGCGGAAGGGACGGGCGATGTTCTCTCGAGCCCACAGCTGGGCCCTCGCCGACGCGGCGTTCGCGCACATCGGGGACGTGCTGGACGAGTGGGCCACGGCCGGAAACGACCGAGCGGCTCGCCCCGGCTCGTGATTGGATGAAATTCGATTCCATGCAGCGGACTGAGGAGTAACCACCATGCCCGTCGAGATGAAGATGTGGCGCATGGACCAGCACGGTGCACCCCGTCCGCTGGACCAGGCCCGCATGCCTTCGGAGGCCGAGCTCCAGCGGTTCCTCGTCAAGGACCCCACGCTCCTTGGTGAGCCGCTGCTGGTGATCGGACGCGAGGTTCCCACGCCCTACGGCACCCGCATCGACATCCTCGCGATGGACGGGGAGGGCAATCTCCACGTCCTCGAGCTGAAGCGCGACCGCACTCCCCGAGCAGTGGTGGCCCAGATCCTCGACTACGCCTCGTGGACCTCCCAGCTCCCGCGAGAGGAGATCCGGGACATCGCACGGCGTCACCTCGGCACGGACCTGGAGACCGCCTTCGACGAGACCTTCGGTTCGAGCCTTCCGGACGAGCTCAACGGCGAGCAGCGCCTGACCATCGTGGCCGCCACCCTGGACAGCAGCTCCGAACGGATCGTGGCCTACCTGCGCACCTTCGGGGTCCCCATCAACGCCGTCTTCTTCTCCTATCTCGAGGACGAGGATCGCCGGTACCTCGCCCGTTCGTGGCTCGTCAGCTCCGACGAGACGACCGCTGCGTCCACCGCCGCCACGGACCGCGCGAAAAAGGCAGCATGGAACGGGGTCGACTGGTACGTGGTCTACGACCGCGAATGGGAGGACGCCCGCCGCTACGGCTTCGTCTCTGCTGGCGGCGGGCGATTCTACACACGGACCCTGCGCAACGTCCCTGTGGGCGCCCGCATCTGGGTCCACATCCCGCAGACGGGCTACGTGGGTGTCGGGAAGACGACGGGGCCCGCGATGCGCTTCGACGAGGCCATCCTGCCCACAGCCGAGGGCGAGCAAGCACTTGATGCTCTCCCCCTGAAGGGCGAGTACCGCCACGCCTCCGAAGCTAGTGACGACAACACCGAATGGGTGCTCCCCGTGCGGTGGATCGACACCAGGCCCGCCTCGGAGGCCTACTGGGAGAAGGGCATGTTCGCCAACCAGAACAGCGCCTGCAAGCTCCGCCAGGAGTTCACGCTTGCTCGCCTGGCGGAGGAATTCGACGTTGAGAGCCCCCAGTCCCGGCGGGGGTAGACCACCCGACGTGACCACGGCGACAGATGGCCTTGACGCCTCGAATGTGAGCGATCCATGTCCGAGGCCCCGCAGCTTGCCACTGCCACACGGGGGGACCTCAGGTCTGACTGGCACCATGTAGGAGGCCGAGTGTAGGCCGCGCATCCTGACACTCGTCCCTTCAGCCCGTTGCTGAGCAGGTGCCACAGCTGGTACCCACGCGCCGAGCCCTGCGGCATGCTTGGACCATGACGCGAACGGACGGCGAGCAGCCGGAGGACACCTCCGGCGACGACAGGCCTCAGGGACACCTCGACCCTCGGGAGTGGCGGATTCGCCTCGAGAATGCCCTCGACTTCCCTGCCACTGTGCGCGAGGCCCTGGACGCCGTGCGGGCAGCGTCCATCAAGACGCTGGAGACGAATGAGCAGAGCCGTCAGACACACGACTGGCTTCTCAGGAAGAAGATGGAGGTCATCGAAAGGGAGCTCGACAAGCCGGACCTCACGCGGGAGGACCGCGACCATCTGATGGCCATGGTGGACGACCTCATTGAGCGCGCCAACGCCAAAGATGAAGAGAACCGGCGCTTTCTCGCCGGCCTGACGCATGGGGGAATGAACGCGGCCGTAACTATTGCGGGCCTTGCCATAGGCACAGCCGGCGTCGTCGCAGTTACTGCCATCGCTGGCCCAGACGGTCTTAGGCAGGTCGGCCAGCTTCTGCCACAGATCGCTCAGCGGGCCCTCCGGAAGTAGTCACCCGCTACGCCGCGCTTCCTGCCTTCGACGGCGCCCCGGTGCCGTTTTCCACCTCGGCCCGCCGCCGGACGTCGGCCAACACGGCCACCACGGCGTCGGCCGCCTCGCCGGGATACACGGCGTCCACCCCACCCATCGCCAGATAGGGGTCCTCGTAGAGGCGCCCAGGAGACACCACACCGTTGCGGACCAGGTCGTCCACGAGCATGCGAGTGAAGTGGATCTGGTCAGCGTTCCACCGCCCCTCATCCAGGAAGCCTGCCAAGGCCTCCTCGGCGGCGCTGCGGTCCAGGCCGACCAGGCCTCGGATGAACACACCGAGTTCGTCCCCGGCCTGGTCGCGGACCCAGTCCAGTTCGGGACGCTCCGACCCGCCTGCCTCCACCAGCATGCGGCCGAGCTCGTCCAGGTCCGCCTCCGTCAAGGGCTGATTGCCGCGAAGCTTCCGCAGAGCCAGGGTGTCCCGCTCGCCCTGCAGGAAGGCCCTCGCCTTCCGCCGGTAGCGCTCCCAGTCCATGCCGGGCCTGGACGGCACGATCACCACTTCACTGGAGTCCAGGAGGGTGTCCACGAAGTCGGTGTAGACGGGGGACGAGGTTCGCCGGGGCAGCAATGCCACGAGGTCACGCAGACCCTCGCGCAGGGCCTCGACGTCTGCGAGCCCCGCGTCCTCCCACCAGAGGTCTTCGGCCACGCGGGACAGCAGGTCCTCCTTCTGCTTCACAGCGGGGATGCGCACCTGGCTCAACACAGCCCCGGCGATGTCCTGGATCGCCGTTCGGCACCGTTCGGCCGTGGTGAGGTCCTGGTCCAGGTCGGCGAGCTGCCAGCGCAGGGTGAGTAGATCGAAGCGTTTGGCGGCCTCGTCGGGGTCGCGCACCGCGGAGGGCAGTCCTGCCACGTGCTCGGCGAGTTCCTGGACGTCCTCGGCGCTCACGCGCCCCCAGGCTGCGGCGTCGGACCAGCGCTCCACCTGACGCCGGTGCTTGCGCACCAGGAGGTTCTGCCCGGGCATGGCCGCCACATAGGAGTGCAGCCAGTCGGCGTGACTGCGGCGCACGGCGTCGGCTGTCGCCTCCCGTTCGCTCCCCGGTTCGGTCTGTGCATCCAGAGCCGCGACGACGGCGGCCCGCGTCTCGAAGATCTGCTGGGTGAGGGGTTTCGGCTGGGATGCTTCCCGTTCGGGAAGGTCCTGGTTGAAGTACTCGAGATTTCCGCCGACGTCGATGACGGTGAAGGAGGTCTTGTCCCGCCCAGGACCGAAGAGGTCAGGGCGCAGGCGGGTGCCGCGGCCGAGCATCTGCCAGAACTTAGTCTTGGAGTGGACCACCTTGAACAGCACGAGGTTGACCACGTCGGGGATGTCCACGCCGGTGTCGAGCATGTCCACGCTGATGGCCATCTGGGGCATCTTGTCCGGGTCGGAGAAGTCGTCCAACAGGGCGCCGCTGTAGGCGGTCTTGCTGGTGATCACGCGGGCGAAGCCGCCGCCCAGTTCGGGGAAGCGCTCGTTGAACCGGCGCTCGATGAACTCGGCGTGCCGCTGGTTCTTGGCGAAGACGATCGTCTTCCCCAGCCGGTCTCCATCGGCCACCTTCTGCCCGCGCTCCATGAGCAGCTCGAGCACCTTGTCCACGGTGTCGTCGTTGAAGAGGAAGGCGTTGATCTCCTGGGAGTCCACGTTCTCCGGAGGTCCGTCCTCGCCCCAGTCGAGGGCATCCCACTCGGCCTTCTCCTCCTCGGAGAGGTCGTCGTAGCGGATGCCCCGGCGGAGGAACTCGGTCCCGGCAGACACCCCCTCCGGCGGCACCAGGTAGCCCTGCTCCACGGCCTCGGCGAGGTCGAAGGCGAAGGTGGGGACGCCGTCTTCGAGGTGGAAGAGGCGGTAGGTGTTGCGGTCCACCTCGTCCTTGGGGGTGGCGGTGAGGCCGATCAGGAGGGAGTCGAACCAGTCGAAGATGGCCCCGTACTTCTGGTAGACGGAGCGGTGGGCCTCGTCGATGATCACGAGGTCGAAGTGCCCCGCGCCGAAGCGGCGGGGTCCGTCCTGCCCGTCGCGCTGGAGCAGGTTGAGCATGGTGGGGTAGGTGGCGGCGTAGATACGCCCTTCGGCGGTCCTGTCATTGAGCAGGTTGACGACGGTCTCGTGCGGCAGGTGCCTCGTGAAGTTCTCGGCGGCCTGTTTCACCAGGGCGGTGCGGTCGGCGAGGACGAGGACGCGCTTGACCCACTTGGCACGCAGCAGCTGGTCGACGAGGGCGATGGCGGTGCGGGTCTTGCCGGTTCCGGTGGCCATGACGAGCAGGGCGTCGCGTTGGCGGGCGGTGAAGGCCTCGCCGACGGCGCGGATCGCCTCGAGCTGGTAGGGGCGCCCGGCGATCTCGGTTTTGGGAAGCACGGTGGCGAGGTCCTGGCGAGCGGTGCGGCGCTGGATGAGCCGCTCGAGTTCGTCTGCCGTGAGGAACCCCTCGATCTCACGGGGTGGGTAGCCCCCAGCGGGGCCGAAGGCGGCGTCATCCCAGAGCCAGTGCTCGTAGCCGTTGCTGTAGAAGATCAGCGGACGGCGGCCGTACTGCGCTTCGAGGGCGTCCGCGTAGCGGCGGGCCTGCTCCTGGCCTTCGTGGGGGCTACGGGTGGTGCGCTTGGCCTCGAGGACGGCAAGGGGAAGGCCGTCGGCACCCCAGAGGACGTAGTCCACCCGGCCGGTGCCGCCCTGGGTGGGCAGTCCGGTGACGGGGTATTCGCGGTCGCGGTCCTGGTCGAGGGGCCACCCGGCTTCGTGGAGGAGCAGGTCGATGTAGAGGGTGCGGGTCTCGGCCTCGGCGTAGTCGTAGGCGTGGAGGTCGGTGAGCTCACTGGCAGCCGCGGCTGCCTGGGCGGCGGCGATCTGCTCCCGCAGGGCGGCGATCTCCGCTTCGTAGGCAGCGGCCTGCTGCTCGCTCTCCTCGCGAAGGCGGGCGTTGGCCTCGTCCTGGGCCTTGAGCCGGGCGATGACCGCGTCGAGCTGTTCGACGGGCATGGCTGCCTGGCGCGGGGCCCGTGCGGGGTCGAACTGCGCCTTGGTGGGGACGGCCTCGGGGTGGGGGCCGTGGTGGAAGGCCGTCCAGACGAGCACGTGGAAGAGCTCACGGAGGATCGTCAGGGCAGCCCGGGAGTCCAGGGCGAGGTCCTTGTGGACGGCGTTGTTCCCCGCCTTGCGGAGGAAGTTCAGCTTGTCCACGATGCCCCGCCCGGCAAGCGTGCTGAAGGCGGGGGCGTTGATGCGGCCGGCGAGGTCGGTGCTGTAGGGGTCGTCCAGGCCACGGGTGGCGTAGAGGAACTCCACGATCCGCTCGACGGAGCGTCGGGCGTAGAAGGCGGCGGCGCGCGGGTCCGTGGTGAGGTAGGCCTCGGCCTGGGCGGCATCCCGATGGACGGCGGGGAGCGCCTGCGCCACCCAGTCCATGTTGCTTGCCATCGGCTCCTCCTTCGGTGCACGCCGCCACGCTGCGGCTGGGCTCTATCCTGCCGGGTTCACAGCTCGCCGCGGAATGCCCGGTACTGCAGGGACGCGAACAGCTCGTCCTCGAGGGCCAGCGCCCGCTCGATCCGCTCCCGTTGCGCGTCGATCTTCGCGACGACGGCGGCGAACTCGCGCTGGACGGAGACGGGTGGGATAGGAATCATGACCTGACCGAGCGCCTTCTGATTGACCTTGAATGTTCCATTGGTCGTCCGGGCCGCAGAAAGGATCTGCCGACGAACAAAGGGTTGACCCCACGCCGCCTCGAAAAATCGAGGATCCACTCTCGAAGTATCCAGCTCGGCAGCGATCACCGTATCCGGAAAAACAATCCCCTCGCCAGATTTCCCAGAAAATACCCCCACGCCGACAAGATTTTTATTTCCATTCCCACGCGCCAGGAGAAAATCATCAAGATGGACACGTTTCGCCCCTGAGGGAACCTCTCTAAATGCCCCACGCTTGATAAGCCTTGGATCAAATCGAGATTGAGTAACCGATGAGAGCGTGAGAACATCTTCTTCATGCAGTCCCCCTCGGTCGGGTGACTGCCCATTGCGAAGAGACAACCATGCTTCAGAAGCTGGCACCAGTTCCCCCGGAGCCTGTCGGGAGAAATCCTGGAATACCGCATGTATGAACAGATTCAGCCCTCGCAATTGCGCACGGCGACGCGACCGCCGCGCATCGGCCCGGTCCAGGATCGCCGCGATGCGCCGCTGCTCATCGAGTGACGGCAGTTCGGGAACGTGGAGACTCACAAAATCTTTTACCGATGTGCGACGCCTCCTCGGCACACTGCCAAATGCAACTGAATCATACCTCGCCACCATCCCTGGAGCAGAGAGAATCCTGTAGACATAGGATTCATCCAGCCCCTCTCGCACCCTAAATGTCGGATAGAGGGGGCTCGCCACCCCACTGAAACCTAGGTCATTCATTGCGAGAGCGCCAGCCCACAGCAAGTATGGATTAAATGCAAAAGTCCCAGGCTGGATAAGCTTATATCTTGAGGTGTCCTCTGTCGCAAGCCTTTTGCTGAAACGCTCACCCTGAAGAACGAACCCCCTCTTCTCCGTCAGAGTAAGAACCGGAATTTCCTCATGACCCCCGGGGCGTTCCGAAATTTCAAAGAGCAGATCTCCCACCGTCTTCACTGCAGCATCGCCTTCAGCTCGGCGGTCCCCGCGGCGATCTCCGCGTCGAGCTTCTCGAGGTCCGCGAGGATCTCCAGCGGGTCCCGGTGCTCGACCTCCTCGACCTCGATCTCCTTGTACCGATTGATCGAGAGGTCGTACCCCTGCTCCACGATGTCCGCCTTGGGCACCAGGAAGGACTGCGCGGTCCGCGGCCGGTCCTTCTCACCTGCCAAGTCCTGCCAGCGCTGCAGCACATCCGGCAGGTCGTTCGCCTCGGTCGGGTTCCGCTTGTCGTCCAGGCTGAACCCGTCCGCACGGACGTCGTAGAACCACACGTCGTCCGTGCCCCCGGAATCCGTGCGCTGGAAGAAGAGGATCGCCGTCGAGACCCCCGCATACGGCTTGAACACGCCCGAGGGGAGCTTCACCACAGCCTCCAGGCGCTGGTCCTCGACCAGCATCCTCCGCAGGTCCTTATGGGCCTTCGTGGAGCCGAACAACACCCCGTCCGGGACGATCACCGCCGCACGGCCCCCCGGCTTCAACAGCCGCAGGAACAGGGCCAGGAACAGCAGCTCCGTCTTCTTCGTCTTCACCACACGCTGCAGATCCGCGCTCACTCCCGCGGCATCCAGCGAGCCGGCGAACGGGGGATTGGCGAGGATCAAGCTGTACTTGCCAGCGTCGTCGTCGCTGGCCCCCTGCGCCAGGGAGTCCCGGTACGCGATGTCCGGGGCCTCCACCCCGTGCATCAGCATGTTCATGCTCGCGATGCGCAGCATGGTGCTGTCGAAGTCGTACCCGTGGAACATCCGCCGGTTGAAGTGCAGGCGAGCATGCGCGTTGTAGAACATGTCCGGGTGCGTCTCCCGGAGGTGCTCCGCCGCACCCACGAGGAAGCCCGCCGTGCCACAGGCCGGGTCCACGATGACGTCATCCGGGGTGGGTGCCGTCATCTGAACCATGAGGTCGATGATGTGCCGCGGCGTGCGGAACTGGCCGTTGACGCCCGCCGAGGCGATCTTCGAGAGCAGGTACTCGTAGAGGTCACCGGTGGTGTCTCGGTTGCCCATCGGCAGCTGGTCGATCAGATCCACCGCAGTGGAGAGCATGCGTGCGTTCGGGATGGTGAACCGGGCATCCCGCATGTGATGCGCGTACGTGGAGTCCTCACCGCCCACCTGCTGGCCCAGCTGCCGCAGGAACGGGAACACCTCCCGGTCCATGCGGGAGAACATCGTCTCCGCGGACTCGTTCTTCAGCTGCTGCCAGCGCAGATGCTGCTGCTCAGGGCCGAAGACCGGGTTCTCCACCGGCTGGCTCGTGCGCCGCGCCTTGGCCTCAGCCTGCGCCTGCCTCTCGTCCAGGCGACGGAGGAAGAGCAGGTAGGTGATCTGCTCGATCACCTCCAGCGGGTTGCTGATGCCGCCCGTCCAGAAGGCGTCCCAGACGCGGTCGACCTGGTTCTTGAGCGCTCCGGTAATCACGGGTCACATGCTACCGCGATTATCCCTGTCCTCAATCTCGTCTTCGTAGTCAGCCAGAACCTTTCTTAGGTATTCAGCCTTCTTACGATCCTTAAACTCTTTTCGGTTCCCAAGAGCGACCCCCCCGAAAATAGCTGCCAGGAGGAGAATGACACCGATGGCCCAGATGGCCTGCTGACCAGCAGGAAGGAAAAAACCAGAAAGCAACGCGAAGAGGCCGCTTGTAAAAGAGCTGGTAACGAAAGCAAGCGTCAGATCATAGCCCACCTTGGCGGATGCCTCAAGCGCGTCAAGCTGACGTCGGATGTGCCGTGCCTGAAGCTTGAGTCGCCTGCTATCAAGGCTCCTGGGGTCGGGGATCAGGTATCCGTGCTCATGGTGGCTATAATCAATAGCCTTCTCACTCGACTCGTTGTCGAACTTTTCGATCTCCACCCAGCTCCTCCTAGAACCCGCCCGAACCCCCGCCATCCTGTGCGAGGTTGCTGAAGCGACTGTAATGCCCCTGGAACCCCACCACAATCGTCTTCGTGGGCCCGTTGCGGTGCTTGGCCACGATCAGGTCGGCCTCGCCGGCGCGCGGGGACTCCTTGTCGTACACGTCCTCGCGGTGCAGCAGGATTACCATGTCCGCGTCCTGCTCGATCGACCCGGACTCGCGCAGGTCAGACACCTGCGGCCGCTTGTCCGTCCTCTGCTCAGACCCACGGTTCAACTGGCTCAACGCGATCACCGGCACGTCGAGCTCCTTGGCCAGCAGCTTCAAGGCACGCGAGAACTCGGCGACCTCCTGCTGACGGGACTCGACCTTCTTGCCCGAGCTCATGAGCTGCAGGTAGTCCAGCACCACCATCTTGAGGTTGTTCTTCTGCTTGAGCCGCCGGCACTTGGCGCGGATCTCCATCATGGTCATGTTCGGGGAGTCGTCGATGAAGAACGGCGCCTCGTTCAGCCGCCCCACGGTCGCGGCGATCTTGGACCACTGGTCGTCCCGGATGGTGCCCTTGCGCAGGTCCTGCAGCGCGATCGTCGCCTCGGCGCTCAAGAGCCTCATGGCGATCTCGTTCTTGCCCATCTCGAGGCTGAAGAACACGGTGGCCATGTTGTGGTGGATGGCCGCGGCCCGCGCGAAGTCCAGCGCGAGCGTGGACTTGCCGACGGCGGGGCGCGCCGCGATCACGATCATCTGGCCGCCGTGCAGGCCCTGCGTCAGCTCGTCGAAGTCGTAGAAGTCGGTGGGGACGCCCGTCAGGCCCTCCCCCTGGTTGCCGGCCGCCTCGATCTCGTCGACGGCGTGCTCCATGATCTCCGCGAGGCGCACGTAGTCCTCGGACTGGCGGTTCTCCGCCACCTTGTAGATCTCGGACTGCGCCTCGTTGACGATCTCCTCGACCTCGCCGTCTCCCTGATACCCCAGCTGGGTGATCTTGGTGCCCGCGGTCACGAGGCGGCGCAGGACGGCCTTCTCCGCCACGATCTCCGCGTAGAAGCTCGCGTTGGCGGCGGTGGGCACGGACTGGATGAGCTCGTGCAGCACGGCGGGGCCGCCCACACGGCTCAGCTCCTGGCGCTTGTTCAGCAGGTCCGCCACGGTGACGGCGTCCGCGGGCTCACCGCGGCCGTAGAGGTCGATGATCGCCTCGTAGATCATCTCGTGGCTGGGCCGGTAGAAGTCGTGGCCGCGCAACAGCTCCACCACGTCCGCGATTGCGTCCTTGGAGAGCATCATGCCGCCCAGCACCGACCGCTCCGCCTCCAGGTCCTGGGGCGGCAGGAAGCGTTCAGAGGAACGGCCGCCGTCGTAGGAGCCCGAGTCTCCGTAGTTCTCAGTCAACGTCCGGAGACTCCCTTCCCACAGCCCGCACGACGGCGGCCCTCGCCGGTCTTCCCGGCCCTGATTCCTCTGTTGTCACCGCCCGTGCCGCCGCATCCTCCTGCAGGCGGACGGTGCGACGGTCCCCGGGGCGACGGTCCGAGCGGATGCGCGCCTGTCAGTGGTCACCTGCGGCCAATACCCGCCCTCGCGTTGGGGATACCACGCGACACTACGCGCGCCGTGGAGGCTGGGCAACCGCGTTTCCCACAGGCCTTGTGGATAACGTGTGGATTCGGCGGCGTGTCGTGTGGATCGCCTGGGGACCGCGCTGGGGACAACCGCTCGACCGCTCCCATAATCCCGCTCTGACCTGGGACGATGCGATCCCCAGAGCTGTGGAGGAAGATTCTCCACCCCCCTTTCGGCCCCGTCAATCCAACTTGACAGCACCCTCGTTTGCACCCTCATCACACCGCCTGGTACACGCCTATCCACACCGTCGTCCACACCCTCCACATCTGTGGACAACTCCTGTGGACAAGGTGCCCCGATCTGGGGACGGCGAAGTTGACAGCGTCTGCGCACGGCCCCGGGTCCTCCCCGTGCCCACCTCTCCCGGCCGCCCCGGACCGCCCGGCACCGATGACTCACGCACGTCAGTGACCCGCCCCAGAGTCATTGGACGGAACGCGAGCACGGTGCTTGGGTGGAACCCGTCGTCGTGTCGTCCGCCACAGTGAGGAGTCCGCCGTGCCCCCGGCCACCACCGCCCCCTCCCCGGCCTCGCTCCCCCTCGACGGCGTTCTCGTCGCCGACTTCTCCCGCGTCCTCGCCGGCCCGCTCGCCACCATGACGCTGGCGGACCTCGGGGCGCGCGTCATCAAGGTGGAGCACCCCGAGCGCGGCGACGACACCCGCGGCTGGGCCCCGCCCCGCTCGGTGACGGGCGCCACCTACTTCGAGTCCGCGAACCGCAACAAGGAGTCGGTCGGCTGGGACCTGAAGGACCCCGAGGACCAGCGGCGGGCCGCCGCCCTGGCCGCCCGGGCCGACGTCGTGGTCCACAACCTCAAGCCCGGCACCATGGAGCGCCTCGGCCTGGGCTACGACGACGTCGCGCGGGAGAACCCGTCCGTGGTCTACGCCGCCGTCTCCGGCTTCGGCGACCGCGAGGGCCGGGACCTGCCCGGCTACGACTTCATCGTCCAGGCCGCGGGCGGGCTCATGAGCATCACCGGCGAACCGGACGCCCCGATGAAGGCGGGCGTCGCCCTGGTGGACGTGCTCACGGCCAAGGACCTCACCGCCGGCGTGCTCGCCGCCCTGCTGCGCCGCGAGCGCACCGGGGAGGGCGCGCACCTGCGGCTGAACCTGCTCTCCTCGCTGCAGGGGGCGCTCGCCAACCAGGGCCAGGCCTGGCTCGGCGCCGGCGTCGTCCCGCGGCGGATGGGCAACGACCACCCCTCGATCGCCCCCTACCAGCTGCTGGCGTGTCGGGACGCGCCGCTCGCCGTCGCCATCGGCAACGACGCGCAGTTCCGCACCTTCGCCGCGGCCCTCGGCGTCCCCGAGCTCGCCGAGGACCCGCGCTTCACCACGAACACGGACCGGGTCGAGCACCGCGAGGAGCTGCGCACCGCCCTGGAGGACGCGCTCTCGGCCGAGACGGCGGCCCACTGGCGGGACGTGCTGCAGGCCGAGCGGCTCCCGGTCGGCCTCGTGTCCACCGTCGCCGAGGGCGTCGAGCTGGCCGAGTCCCTCGGCCTCGAGCCGACCGTCGAGGTCCAGGACCGCTCCGGCGCCCCCGCCGGCCGGCAGTTCCGCCACCCGGTGCAGTGGGACCCGCCCGTGGCGCACCCGCGTCACGCGCCCCCCGCGCTCGGTGCGGACACGGCGGCCGTCAACACCTGGCTCGACGCCCGCTGACCACCCCGCAGAGAGGACCCCCGCCATGACCACCCCGTTCCACGCCGAAGCCGACTCGTTCCTCGGCCGCGCCGACGTCGTCGGCCTGGACTCCCTGTTCTCCGCCGAGGAGAAGGCCGTCGCACTGAAGGTGCGCGGTTTCGTGGACGAGCACATCCGCCCGCACATCGCCCGCTGGTACGACGACGCCGTGTTCCCGCGCGAGATCGTCCCCGAGCTGGGCCGCCTCGGCGTGCTCGGCATGCCCTACGAGGGCCACGGCATGCCCGGCCGCTCGGCGGTGGAGTACGGCCTCGCCGCCCAGGAGCTCGAGGCCGGCGACTCCGGCCTGCGCACCTTCGTCTCCGTGCAGGGCTCGCTCGCGATGGGCGCGATCCACAAGCACGGCTCCGAGGAGCAGAAGGCGCAGTGGCTGCCGCGCATGACCATCGGCGAGGCGGTCGGCTGCTTCGGCCTCACCGAGCCGGGCGCCGGCTCGGACCCGGCCTCCATGACGACGACGGCCCGCCAGGAGCCCGGCGGCGACTGGGTGCTCGACGGGGTCAAGCGGTGGATCGGGCTGGCCACGCTGGCCGACGTCGCGATCATCTGGGCGCAGACCGGTGAGCCCGGCGACGGGCGCGGGGTGCGCGGTTTCGTGGTCCCCACGGACACCCCCGGCTTCCGCGCGGAGGCGATCACCCAGAAGCTGTCCATGCGGGCCTCGGTGCAGTGCGAGATCCACCTCGACGGCGTGCGCCTGCCCGCCTCGGCGATGCTGCCGGCCGACTCCGCCGTCGGGCTCAAGGGCCCCTTCCAGTGCCTCAACGAGGCCCGCTACGGGATCATCTGGGGCGCGATGGGCGCCGCCCGCGACTCCTTCGACGCCGTCCTCGACTATGCGATGCAGCGGCAGCAGTTCGGGGTGCCGCTGGCCTCCCACCAGCTGACGCAGGCCAAGCTCGCGGACATGGCCGTGGCCATCGGCAAGGGCTACCTGCTGGCGCACCAGATCGGCCGCGCCAAGGACGCCGGCCCGCTCACCCCCGCCATGATCTCCGCCGGCAAGCTGGACAACTGCCGCGTGGCCATCGGCATCGCGCGGGAGGCCCGCGAGATGCTCGGCGGCAACGGCATCACCCTGGAGCACTCGCCGCTGCGGCACGCGAACAACCTCGAGTCCGTGCGCACCTACGAGGGCACGGACGAGGTCCACCAGCTGACGCTCGGCCGGCACCTCACGGGCATCGGCGCGTTCGCCCCGGCCCGCTGAGCCCCGCGCCCGGGCTCAGGCGTCGTCGGCGGGCGCCTCGGGCGCCGGGGCCTCCTCGGCGACGGACGCGAGGATCGGGGTGGCCGGCAGCTTCCGCACGCGCTTGGGGCGGCGGGCGCGGGCGGGGATGAGGGCGCGCATGTTCTCGGTCTTGCCGAAGCAGAGCAGCCGGTCGCCCTCCTCGAGGACCTTGGTGTCCGCGGGGTTGGGGAACACGCAGGTGCCGCGGTGCAGGGTGAGCACCTGCAGGTCCTTCGCGAGCAGCCCGGAGTCCTCGATGGACTGGCCCACCCAGCCGGAGCCGGCGTGCACGGTGATCTCACCGACCCCGTACCCGGTGGACACGGCCAGGCGCTGGCGCACGTCGATGTCCGGGAAGCCGGCCTGGTCCGCCACGTAGTCGATGATCGCGCCGGCCACGTCCAGGTCCGTGGCGGCCTCGATGCCCTGCAGCCCCGGCGAGGAGTTCACCTCCATGACCAGCGGGCCGTGCTCGCCCTCGAGCATGTCCACGCCGGCCACCCGCAGGCCCATGATGTGGGCCGCCCGCACGGCGGTCTCCGCGTACTCGGGCGAGAGCTCGACGCGCTCCACGGTGCCGCCGCGGTGCACGTTGGAGCGGAACTCGTCCCCCTGGGCCCGGCGGCGCATCGCGGCCACCACGCGGTCCCCCACCACGAGCGCGCGGATGTCCGTGCCCTTGGACTCCTCCACGAACCGCTGGATGAGCACCTGCTGGTTGGTGCCGTGCAGCGTCTCGATGATCGCCTCGGCCACCTTCTTGGTCGGCGCCAGGATCACGCCGATGCCCTGGGTGCCCTCAAGCAGCTTGATCACCACGGGCGCCCCGCCCACCATGTCGATCGCCGTGGACACCTCGCCGCGGTTGCGCACGAACACGGTGGCGGGCATGTCGATCTCGTGGCGGGAGAGGATCTGTGTGGCCCGCAGCTTGTCCCGCGAGTTCATGATCCCGGCGGCCGTGTTGGGCGTGTAGACGTCCATCTGCTCGAACTGGCGCACCACGGCGGTGCCGAAGTAGGTCACCGAGTTGCCGATGCGCGGCAGCACGGCGTCGTAGCCGGACAGGGGGCGGCCGCGGAACATCAGATCGGGCTCGTCCGAGCTGAGGTCGATGCCGAAGCGCAGGGTGTCCAGGACCTTCACCTGGTGGCCGCGCTCGAGCGCCGCGGTCTTGAGGCGCTGCGTCGAGTAGGCGCGCAGGGAACGGGAGAGGATGGCGAGCTTCATGACCGCTTTCCTGGGAGGATGAGGGGCGTGTCTGAATCTAAGCACACGGCCCCGGCCCCCCACGGCGTGCCCCCCACCGACGACGGCGCCGCTCGCCCGGGGCTGGTGGGCTGGCGCGAATGGGTCGGCCTGCCTGCCGCCCACACCCCCTGGATCAAGGCCAAGATCGACACCGGCGCCCGCACCTCGGCGCTCCACGCCTTCGGCATCGAGCGGTTCACCCGCGACGGCGCCGCCTGGGTCCGGTTCGAGGTGCACCCGTGGCAGACCTCGGCGGCGGACGCGCGGACGGCCGAGCTGCCGGTGGCCGACCTGCGCACGGTCCGCTCCTCGAACGGCGAGGCGCAGGAGCGCGTCGTCGTCGTGATGCCGCTGACCTTGGCCGGCCGCACGATCGAGGCGGAGGTGACCCTGACCCACCGGGACGAGATGGGCTTCCGCATGCTCGTGGGGCGCACCGCGCTGGCCGCCGGCGGCCTCCTCGTGGACCCCGCCGCCTCGTACGTGGGCGGGCAGCCGCCGCGCGGCGTGCGCCGCCGGAACCGGGGACGCGCGTGAGCCCTCGCCCCGCCCGCGCCCCCTTCGCGTTCGGCGGGGTCGAGATCCCGGCCGGCCGCCGCCACGAGC
The DNA here is from genome assembly GCF_054960655.1 of Micrococcus sp. PSi08. NCBI lineage: Bacteria > Bacillati > Actinomycetota > Actinomycetes > Micrococcales > Micrococcaceae > Micrococcus > Micrococcus sp. PSi08. The sequence goes on from NZ_JBHNYP010000007.1 coordinate 15,992, forward strand.
TGTCCCTGCCGATCTCCCAGCTCGTCACCGGCGCGGACGTCACCCTGCCCGTGCACGTGCTGCACGGCCGCGAGGACGGGCCCACCGTGTGGGTCTCCGCCGCGATCCACGGGGACGAGGTGGCCGGCGTCGAGATCGTCCGCCGCGTCCTGGAGCGCCTGCAGCCCACGCAGCTGCGCGGCACCCTGCTGGCCGTGCCCATCGTCAACGTGCTCGGCGTGATGGCCGGGGACCGCTACCTGCCGGACCGCCGCGACCTGAACCGCTCCTTCCCCGGCTCCGCCCGGGGCTCCCTGGCCTCGCGCATCGCGCACCTGATGATGACCGAGGTGATCGGCCGCTGCACCGTGGGCATCGACCTGCACACCGGCGCGGACCGCCGCTCCAACCTGCCGCAGATCCGGTGCGACCTGGAGGACCCCCGGACCCGCGCGCTCGCCGAGGCATTCGGCGCCCCCGTGCTCTTCCATGCCCGCCTGCGGGACGGCTCCCTGCGCGCCGCGGCCCGCGAGACCGGCGCGCGCGTGCTGCTCTACGAGGCCGGTGAGGCCTGGCGATTCGACGAGTACGCGATCGCCCCCGGCGTGGACGGGGTCCTGCGTGTGCTCGCCGCCCTGGACATGGTGGATCCCGCGGACGTCGGGCTCACCGAGCCCGGGCCGGACGCCGTCGTCGACGCCCCCGGTCCGCTGCCCGGCGAGGTCCCCGAGGAGCGGACCACGGACGTGCCCGAGGCGACCGACGCCACCGGCGAGGACACCGCCGCCGTGCACCCCGACGTCGTCGACGGTGAGCAGGACGCCCCCTACCTGGTGTGGCAGTCCACGTGGGTGCGCGCCCGCGCGGACGGCCTCGTGCACCTGGACGTCTCCCTCGGCGAACGCGTGAGCGCCGGGGACCGGATCGGCGCGCTCTACAACTCGTTCGGCCGCCGCCTCGCGCACGTGAAGGCCGAGCTGACCGGCGTGGTCATCGGCCGCACCGAGGCACCCCTGGTGCACCGCGGCGATGCCCTCGTGCACATCGGGGGATGGGACGCATGAGCACCCCCACGACGACGGCGGCCCCCGGCGCGCCCGCGCGCTGACACTGGGGCCGCCGCAGGGCTCACCGGGGCCGCGGGGCGGCGTGGGACGCTGAGCCCTATCGCGGCCACGCGCGCCGATGCTCCACTGGGGGTCCGAACCGCCCGCCGAGGCCCTCGCCGGGCCGGCGGTGCGGACCGCTCACCGTCCTGGAGGTTCCGTCATGACCGCCCGTCCCGTCGCCCCCGGCATCCACCTCGTGCAGCACGCCAACGTGAACTGCTATCTCATCGAGGACACGGACGGGCTGACCCTCGTGGACGCCGGCCTGCCCGCCGTGTGGCGTCCGCTGGGGCACGCCGTGCGCGCGCTCGGGCGTCGCCCGGAGGACATCAAGGCCCTCGTGCTCACGCACGCGCACTTCGACCATGTCGGTGCCGCGCGTCGCCTCGTGGAGCGGCTGGGGGTCCCGGTGTACGCCCACCGCGCCGAGCACTACCTCGCCGCCCATCCCTACTCCTACGCGCACGAGAACCCGCGCGCGCTCTACCCGCTCCGCCACCCGGCCGCGCTGCCGATCCTGGGCTCGATGGTGGCCGCCGGGGTGCTCGCGGTGAAGGGCGTCAGGGCGACGGCCGAGCTCACCCCGGGGGAGACGGTGCCCGTCCCCGGGCGCCCCGTGGTGGTGCCGAGCCCGGGCCACACGCACGGCCACTGCGCCCTGCACCTGCCCGACCGGGACGTCCTCATCTCCGGCGACGCCCTCGTCACCCTGGACCCCTACACCGGTCGCCGCGGCCCGCGCATCATCGCCGGGGCCGCGACCGCCGACAGCGGCCTCGCCCTGCGCTCGCTGGACGCCCTCGCCGCGACGGGGGCCGGCACGGTCCTGCCCGGTCACGGCGAGCCGTGGCACAGCGGCGTCGCGAGCGCCGTCGAGGAGGCGCGCCGGCACGGGCCCGCCTGAGCGCGCCGCCCGGTTCAGGCCGGGGGCGGGCGCCGGGCGATGGCCCGGCCGCCGTGCACGAGCCGGTAGTAGAGCAGCAGCGCCACCCCGACCCCGCCGGAGAGCAGGTACATCACCGGGATCCCGACGGCGGCCACCACCGCGCCGAGCACCATGGGGCCGAGGCCGGTGCCGAGGTCCAGGAGCAGGAAGAACGTGCCCGTGGCGACGCCGATCTCGGTGGGCCGGACCACCTTGATCGCGATGGTCTGGAACACGCTCACCACGGGCCCGTAGGTCAGCCCCAGCAGGGCGCCGGCCACGAGCATGCCCGCCGGCTCCCGCCACAGCGCCAGCACCGCGTAGGAGACCGCCATCCCCGCGAGGATCGGGTAGACGACGGCGTTGTCCCCGTGCCGGTCGTGCAGCACGCCCAGGACGGCGCGGCCCACGATGGTGCCCGCGGCGAAGAGCAGGAAGAACAGGCTCGGCACCATCGCCGGGTAGCCCTGCTGCTGCGCGAACGTGGCCATGAACGCGAGGATGCCGCCGTACATGAACCCGGAGGCCAGGGCCACGCCCGCCGCCGGCGCCACCTCCGCGGAGAACACGTCCGCCCGGTGCAGCCGGAACCGGCCCGTCAGCGGCGGCTCGGGCACGCGCAGGAACAGGGCGATCAGCAGGGCCATGCCCGTGAAGCCGATGCACGCCCAGAACAGGGCGTCGTAGCCGAGGGTGGTGCTCAGCTGCAGGGCCACCATCGGCCCGACGGCGCCCGCGAGCGTCATCGACGTGGAGAACCAGCCGGTGCCCTCGGAGCGGCGCACGGGCGGGACGATCCGCTGCACGGCCGTGGCCAGCACGGTGCCGGCCGCGCCGAAGCACATGCCGTTGAGCAGGCGTACCGCGGTCAGTGCGGCAAGGGAGTCCGCCCAGAGGTACGCCGCCTGAAGCGCCCTGGGTTTCGTTCCGGGGTCAGGACGCAACGGGCGCTGAATCCTGATCGTGAGTGTAAGCCGCCTCGACCTCCGCTGGGGGGCGGTAGCCGAGGGCTTCATGGAGGCGGGTGGTGTTCCACCAGTGCACCCACCCCATCGTGGCCAGCTCCACCGCCTCGACGGACTCCCAGATCCGCTTGGCATGGATGAGCTCGGCCTTGTAGAGCCCGTTCACGGTCTCGGCTAGGGCGTTGTCGTAGGAGTCGCCCACGGTGCCCACCGAGGCGCTCACCCCAGCGGTGATGAGCGCGTCCGAATACGCCAGAGAGACGTACTGGGAGCCGCGGTCCGAATGGTGCATCAGTCCCTGCCGGCTACGGCTAGCTCCCGTGCTCAACAGGGCGTGCTCCAGGGCCAGCAGCGGCAGCCCGACCGTGTGCAGGCTGCCTGAGACGGCCCACCCGACGATGCGCCGGGAGTAGACGTCGGTGATGAACGCGACGTAGCAGAACCCGCCCAGGATCCTGACGTAGGTGATGTCAGCGACCCACAGCTGGTTCGGGCGCTCCGCGGCGAAGCGGCGCTCGACCATGTCAGGACGAGCATCCGGCTCACCTGCCGGCTTCGTCGTGATCGGCTTGCGGCCAGGCCGCACTCCCTGCAGGCCGGCGGCACGCATGAGGCGGGCTACTTGGTCCCGGCCGATCTCCCCGCCGGCCCGGGCCATCGCGTGGTGCATCTTGCGCACCCCGTAGACGCTGTAGTTCTCCGCATGGATCCGCTTGAGCTCCTCGATGAGGATCGCATCGCGCAGAGCCCGAGCGGACACCGGCCGACTCTTCGCGGCACGATAGCCGCGGGAGGTGATGAACCCACATTCCGTCGTGTTGAGCACACGGCAGATGGCCTCGACCCCGAACTGATCACGGTGTTCGTTGATGAACGCGATCATCTCGTCGTGGGGCGGTCGAGCTCCGCTGCGAAAAAAGCCGAGGCGGCTTTGAGGATCTCGTTCGCTCCCCGGGCTTCAGCAAGCTCGCGCTTGAGGCGCTTGTTCTCCTGCTTCAGATCCTCTCCCGCCGGTGCCTGGGTGATCTCGTGGCCGTGGCGGTTGCACCACATGCGTAGAGTCTCCTCGCCGACGCCGACCTGCGGGGCGATGGCCCGGATCGAGTACGCGCGAGGCCCACCCTCAGCGGCTTGGCGTTCGAGGACCATCCGCACGGCACGCTCACGCAGCTCGGGGCTGAACTTCTTGGGCATGTTCCGATTCTCCTTCAGTTGGATCGGAACGAAACCCAGGGCGCTTCAGCCGTCGTGAGGACGTAGCAGGCCAAGGCGACGAGCAGGACCCGCCGCCGCCCCCACGCGAAGGTGGCGGGCGTCGTCGTCATGCGGGTGAGGACCGCGCCCAGCACGAACGCCCCCACCACGACGCCGGCCTCCGCGTCCGACGCGCCGAAGGACGTGACGGCGTAGAGCGCCATGGCGGTCATGAGCGTGTAGAAGATCATCGCCACGAACAGGTAGGTGGCGCTGACGAGGATGAACGGGCGCGTCCACAGGGGCGGGCGCGGGGCCGCCGTCGAGCCGGCGGGGTCGGAGGACGGTGGGGCGGAGGGCATGACCTCCATGTTCCCCCACGGCACGAGGCCCCGGCCCGCTCGTGAAGAGCGGACCGGGGCCTCGGGTGAGCGTCGCGTACGCGACGGGCTCAGAAGCGGATGATCACTTCTTGGCCTTGGCGGCCACGACCTGCAGCTGGACGGTCGCGATGACGTCCTCGTGCAGGCGGACCTGGGCCTCGTGGTTGCCCACGGACTTGATGTGCGCCGGCAGGGTGATCGAGCGCTTGTCCACGGAGCCGAGGCCGGCGGCCTCGATCGCCTCGGCGACGTCGGCGGTCTGGACGGCGCCGAACAGGCGGCCCTCCGCACCAGCGGTGCGCTCGAGCTTCACGGTGGCGGACTGGAGCTGCGCGGCCTGGGCCTGCGCGTCCTCCAGGCTCGCCGTGGCGCGGGCCGCGCGGGCCTTCTGCAGGGACTCGACCTGCTTCTCCCCGCCCTTGGTCCACACGGTGGCGAAACCGCGCGGGAGCAGGTAGTTGCGGGCGTACCCGTTCTTGACCTCGACCACGTCACCGGAGGTGCCGAGACCGGCCACTTCCTGGGTCAGGATGAGCTTTGCCATCTGGGTGTTCCTTCCTTCGCTCGCTCGATCAGCCGCGGCCGGCGCCGGCGTAGGGCAGCAGGGCCACCTCGCGGGCGTTCTTGACGGCCTGGGCGATCTTGCGCTGCTCCTGGACGGTCACGCCGGTCACGCGACGGGCACGGATCTTCCCGCGGTCGGAGATGAACTTGCGCAGCAGGGCCACGTCCTTGTAGTCGATCTCGGTGATCTTGGCGGCCTTGAGCGGGTTGGACTTCGGTTTGGGCTTGCGGAGTTCAGCCTTCGCCATCGTGGTGCTCCTTCAGAGTTCTCTGGAGCCCGCAGAACGGTTCTGCGGGATGGGATCACGCGGCGTCCCGTACGGGGCACGGGGCCGTGTGCAGTGCGGCCCGGCGGTGCCGGGTCGCGGGTGGGATGGGCCACCGGGGGGCGGCCCTCCGGGCGAGATGCGCCCGGACGGAGAGGTCCGTGGTGTTCCGTGTCCGTCGCGGCCGTGGGGGCCGCGCCCGGTCAATGCAGGATCAGAACGGGGGCTCGTTGGAGGACGGGGTGTCCCATCCGCCGCCACCGCCGCCGGACCAGGGGTCCTGCGGTGCGGCCTGGCCACCGCCCTGCTGCTGGCCGCCCCAGCCGCCGCCCTGCTGGGCGCCGCCGAAGCCGCCGTCGTTGTTCCCCCCGAAGCCGCCGCCGGCCGGGGCGCCGCCGACGCCGCCCCCCTGCTGGCCGCCGCCGAAGCCACCGCCGCCACCACCGCCGCGCTGGGCGCGGGTGACCTTGGCCGTGGCGAACCGCAGCGCCGGGCCGACCTCGTCCACGTCCAGCTCCCAGCTGGTGCGACGATTGCCGTCCCGGTCGTCGTAGGAGCGCGCCCTGAGGCGGCCCTGCACGATCACGCGCATGCCCTTGGTCAGCGACTCCGCCACGTTCTCCGCGGCCTCGCGCCAGACCGAGCAGCGCAGGAACAGCGCTTCGCCGTCCTTCCACTCGTTGGTCTGGCGGTCGAACGTGCGGGGCGTGGACGCGACGGTGAAGTTCGCGACGGCCGCGCCGTTCGGGGTGAAGCGCAGCTCCGGGTCGGCGGTGAGGTTGCCGACCACGGTGATGACGGTCTCGCCTGCCATGGTCACTCCTGTCTTCGGGGGTTCTGCCGGTCAGTGACCGGATCCGGGGATCCGGGACTGCTCAGCGGGGTTCCGGTGGGGGCGTCGGGGACTGATCCGATGCTCTCAGACCCTCCGGACACGGTACGAGGATCACTCAGCGGTGATCTTCTGCTCCTCCGGACGGATGATCTTGGTGCGCAGGATCGTCTCGTTGAGGTTCAGCAGACGGTCCAGCTCCTGGGTGGCGGCCGGCTCCGACTGGAAGTTGACGACCACGTAGATGGCCTCGGACTTCTTCTGGATCTCGTAGGCGGTCTTGCGGCGACCCCACACGTCGATGTTGTCGACGGTGCCGCCGGCGTTCGTGACGACCTCGAGGTACTTCTTCAGGGTCGGCTCCACGGTGCGCTCGTCGACCTCAGGGTCGATCAGCACCATCAGCTCATAAGCACGCATGCGAACCCACCTCCTCTGGGCTTGCGGCCGCGGTCTCTCCGCGGCAGGAGGTTCTGTGCTCGTCGTCCGTGTGATGCTCCGCGCTCTTCGGCGGCACACAGACAACCTGATCCATCCTAGCAGTTCGACGAAGGGGCGCTGGCGGGGCGCTGGCGCCGCGTCCACGCGCGCGGGTGCCTCCCGCGCCGACGCCTCCCGCGCGTCGAGTCCGCGAGCCAGATGATTCAGTCGTTTTCCGGCCGCTTCTACGACCGAAATCTCTGGCTCACGCCCGTCCAGGAGCAGAAATCTCTGGCTCGCGCCCCCCACGCGCAGCCTCACACCCCGCGGAAGAACTCCCGCACGGCCGCCGTCAGGTGCTCCACGTCCCGCACGCCGCACATCTCGCGCGCCGAGTGCATGGACAGCAGGCCCAGGCCCACGTCCACGGTCCGGATGCCCAGGCGGGTCGCCGAGATCGGGCCGATGGTGGAGCCGCAGGGGACGTCGTTGTGGGAGACGAACTCCTGGAACGGCACCCCCGCCACGCCGCACCAACGGGCGAACGCGGCCTCTCCCCCCGCGTCGGTGGCGTAGCGCTGGTTGGCGTTGATCTTCAGCAGCGGGCCGTGGTTCACGCGCGGGTGGTTCACGGGATCGTGCCGCTCGGCGTAGTTCGGGTGCACCAGGTGGCCGGCGTCCGCGGACAGCAGCCAGGACCCCGCGATCGCCCGCGCCCGGCCCTGCCCGGCCACGCCGAGCGCCTCGAGCACGCGCCCCATGACCTCCTCGAGCAGCGGGCCGGCCGCCCCGGACCGCGACGCCGACCCCAGCTCCTCGTGGTCGAACGCGGCGAGCAGCGGGATCACCGGGGCGCCGGCCGCCTCACCGGCCACCCCGCCCGCGACGGTCCCCTCGTACGCGATCGCCCCCTCGGCGCCACCGTGTTCGCGCGCCAGCTCCTCGAGCGCCACGAGGCCCGCGTGCACCGAGCTCAGGTTGTCCAGCCGGCCCGAGGCGAAGAACTCGCCCGCCAGCCCGAAGAGTCCGGGCGCCTGGGCGTCGGCCACCACGACGTCGTGCCCGCGCACCGCGGCCGGGTCCACACCGGCGGCGGCCGCGAGCGCGGTCAGCACGTCACCGGGCACGCGGGCGGCCAGACCGTCGGCCTCCGCCTCGTCGGCGCCCTCGCCGCGCGGGTCGAGCGCCCCCACGACGGGGTTCGTGTGCCGCTGCCGCTTCAGCGTCAGCCCCTCGTTGACCTCGCGGTCCAGGTGGATGGCCAGCTGCGGGATGCGCCCCACGGGCCCGGTCGCGGCGAGCACCTGCGTGCCGTCGTCGAGGGCGAGGCGGCCGGCGAACCGCAGCTCGCGGTCCAGCCACGAGTTCAGCAGCGGCCCCCCGTACACCTCGACGCCGGCCTGCACCCAGCCGTCGGCCGTCACGGTGGCCGGGTTCGGCTTGAGCTTGAACCCGGGCGAGTCCGTGTGCGCGCCGAGGACGCGGAACACCGGCACGACGGCGGCGCTCGGCCCCGCCTCGTCCGGCCCGGCCGCGCGCGCCTCAGCACCCTCGTGGCGGCCCAGCGCCCCGGCGCCCATCGGCACGATCCAGGCCACCGCCGCGCCGTCGCGCACCACCACGTAGCCGCCCGGGGCCGACGGGAAGTCGGCCGTCTCGTCCAGACGGGTGAAGCCGACGGCCTCCAGGCGGCGTGCGACCTCCTCCGCGGCGTGGTAGCTGGAGGGCGAGGCGGTCACGAACTCGGCCAGGTCCCGCAGGTGGGCGGGCAGCTCGGCGGCGGTGTCACGGGTCACGGGGGTCATGCCCCGACCGTACCGCCCCCACCACCCCGTCCGACTACCCTGGCCCGCAAGCGGGCCCGCCGCATCGCCCGCCCCGTCAGCGCAGGAGGAGCCCGCCGTGGACATCATGATCGCCGTCGCCGTGGGGGTCTTCCTCCTGGTGGCGTGGACCGTGGGCGGCTGGGCCATCGTGCGGATGGGCTTCACCCGGGACGGGGACGCGGCCCGCGCCCCCGCCCACGACGACGGCGCCGCGCGTCCGGCGCACCCCGGCGCGGCCGCGGACCCGGCCACCGACCCCCACGTGATGTGGCGCGAGCAGATGAAGGCGGCCACGGCCGCCTCCGGGGCGCAGTGCGTCTGCCCGCCACCCCGCGAGGGCGGCGCCGCCGCGGCGGGGACGACCGCGCCGCCGTCGTCCCCGGACTGCCCGATCCACCGCTGGGACTACGCCTGAACCGCGGCCGGCCGGTCTGAGCGCCCCCGGGCCGGGCCGGCGTACGCGCCGGCGAGCGGGTCGGTGTCCGGGTGGCCGCCGTGGTCGCGCTTCACGAGGTCTTCTGCCGGGTGCAGCATCTCCCACACGACGCGCCCGCACAGCCACAGCAGCGCGAGCATGTGGGCGAGGATCGCGGCCACGTAGACGGAGTCGTCCATGGAGTGCTGCGGCGGGGTCTCGGCCACCCCCTTGGCCAGGTACATCCACACGGCGAAGAAGTGCAGCGCCTCCACCGTCTGCCACACCCAGAAGTCCCGCCAGCGCGGCAGGGCGAGCGCCAGGAGCGGGATCAGCCAGACCACGAACTGCGGTGAGTACACCTTGTTGGTGAGCACGAACGCCGCCACCACCAGGAACGTCAGCTGGGCCAGCCGCGGGGTGTGCCGCACCCGCACGCCGAGCACGAAGATCCCGAGGCAGCACACCGCGAAGGTGCCGTAGGCCAGCAGGGTCAGGGAGTCCTCCGGCACGAACGCCCACCCGGCCTGCGCGGCGGTCACGTCCCACGCGTGCCACACGCTGGACAGGCCCGGCCCGCGCTCGCCGGAGAAGGTGAAGAACACGGACCACGCCTGGACGTTCACGACCATGAGCGGCACGTTGACCGCCGCCCACGCCGCCACCGTGCCCCCGGCCGCGAGCAGGAACGGCCGCCACCGCCGCGAGCGCACCGCCAGGATCAGCAGCGGCCCCAGGATCAGCAGCGGATACAGCTTCATGGCCGCGCCGAGGCCGAACAGCACCCCCGCCGTCAGGGACCGGCCGCGCGACCACGCGTACATGCCGCACGCCAGCAGGGCCACGGCCCACAGGTCCCAGTTGATGGTGCCGGCCAGCACGATCCCCGGGGCCACGGCCACCATGAGCCCGTCCATCCACCGACGCCCCGCCATCCGGACGGTCAGCACCGCGACGACGGCCCACAGCACCACCACGAACCCGAGGTTCACGAGCCAGAACACCACCGTGCCCTGCTCCGGCGAGAACGGCAGCGCCTGCGTGATCCAGGCCGCCACCGAGCCCACGACGGACATCAGCACGGGGTACTCGAACGTGGAGCCCGCCCGGAACGGCGCCCACGGGTCCGCCGCGAACCCGCGCCCGCCGTAGAGCGCGGCCCAGTCCGAATAGCAGCCCGCGTAGTAGACGTCCGGGGCGCCCCAGCCGTGCAGCAGGCACGGCGACTTCTGCAGCACGGCCACGACGGCGGCCAGAGCCACCAGCAGCCCCGTCAGCGCCACGGGCCCGGCCCAGGAGCCGGTCCCCCGTCCGGGGCCGTTCGCCGCGAGGCCGCCGGCGAGCTGGAAGCGTCCGCCGCGCTCGCCGGGGGCGGGCAGGGTCCCGGACGGTGCGCTGTCAGCGGAACGCCCGGCGGGGGCGCCCGGGGCGGTCACGGCGTCGCTCGGGGCGCCGTCCGCGGCGTGAGTGGGCGGCTCGCTGGGGGTCGCGGCGTGCGCGGGGGCCGGTCTCATGCCCCCATCCTAGGAAGCCGCCCGGACACCGGACGGGCGGGGCCGCCGTCGTCGGTCGTAGACTGGCGTGGTTGATCCCCGGGTGAGCGCCCCGCCGAACGGTGTGGGCCCCCTGTGCGCGCCCCGCGTGCCCGCACCCGTTCCGGACAGTCGAGGAGAGAACCAGACCGTGGCCACCAATCCCATCCGCGTCGCCATCGCCGGCGTGGGCAACTGCGCAACATCCCTCATCCAGGGTGTGGAGTACTACCGCGAGGCGAAGGCCACGGACACGGTCCCGGGCCTGATGCACGTGCAGTTCGGCGACTACCACGTGTCCGACCTCGAGTTCGTGGCCGCGTTCGACGTGGACGCGAAGAAGGTCGGCCTGGACCTGTCCGAGGCCATCACCGCCTCCGAGAACAACACCATCAAGATCGCGGACGTGCCCCACGCGGACGTCACCGTCCAGCGCGGCCCCACCCTGGACGGCCTCGGCAAGTACTACGCCGAGACCATCGAGGAGTCGGACGCCGAGCCCGTGGACGTGGCGCAGGCCCTCCGCGACGCGAAGGCGGACGTGCTGGTCTGCTACCTGCCCGTCGGCTCGCAGCTGGCCACCGAGCACTACGCCCAGGCCGCGATCGACGCCGGCGTCGCGTTCGTGAACGCCCTGCCCGTGTTCATCGCCGGCACCCCGGAGTGGGCCGAGAAGTTCACCGCCGCGGGTGTGCCGATCGTGGGCGACGACATCAAGTCCCAGATCGGCGCCACCATCACCCACCGCGTGATGGCCAAGCTGTTCCAGGACCGCGGCGTCACCCTGGACCGCACCTACCAGCTCAACGTGGGCGGCAACATGGACTTCAAGAACATGCTCGAGCGCGAGCGCCTGGAGTCCAAGAAGATCTCCAAGACGCAGGCCGTCACCTCCAACACCTCCGCGCAGCTGGGCGAGAAGGACGTGCACATCGGCCCGTCCGACTACGTGGCCTGGCTCGACGACCGCAAGTGGGCGTTCGTGCGCCTCGAGGGCCGCAACTTCGGCGACGCCCCCGTCTCGCTCGAGTACAAGCTCGAGGTGTGGGACTCCCCCAACTCGGCCGGCGTGATCATCGACGCCGTGCGCGCCGCGAAGATCGCCCTGGACCGCGGCATCGGCGGGCCGATCCTCTCGGCCTCGTCCTACTTCATGAAGTCCCCGCCCGTGCAGCACAACGACGACGCGGCGCACGAGCTCGTGGAGGCCTTCATCCGCGGCGACATCGAGCGCTGACCCGCCCGGTCCCCGCGGACCGCGCACGACGCCGGCCCGTCACCTTCCCCGTGGAGGTGACGGGCCGGTGTCGTCGTGGGGGCGCGTGCCGCCCCGGCCACCGCGCTCAGCGCCGCGTGCCGAGCCGGTCCTCGATGGTGAGCCGGACGAGCTGGGCGTATATGGCCTGGCCGTCGGCGCGGGGGTGCACGCCGTCGGCGGAGAAGTCCGTGACGTGCTGCTTCGCCGCGGCGTCCCAGTCCGCCAGGACGATCCGGTCCGGGTGGGCCTTGGCCTGCGCCTCCATCTGCACCTGCACGTCCGCGATCCAGTCCATCGGGCCGTGCGGCACCACGAGCACGAGCAGCCGGTCCTCGCCGACGGCCGCCAGGATCTTCTCCCAGTCGCCCCGGTGGGTGGTGCCGTTGGCGCCCAGGGCCACCACGACGACGTCGCTCAGCTGGCCGTCCGCCTTGAGCTTCTCGATCTCGTCCGCGGCGTCCCAGATCTGGTAGCCCACCTCCGCCTCGAGCAGCATCCCCGGCAGCTGCTCCAGGAGCGTGGGCGCGGCCGAGAGCGAGACGGAGTCGCCGATCAGGGTGACGTCCGGGCCGAGCTCGGACGGCGGCAGGGCCGCGGTGAGCTGCTCCTTGGAGTACGTGGGGCGCGTGACAGCCGGGTCGCCGAGCCCGAGCCCGGACGGCTCGGCGGACGACCCGGGCGAGGACGTCGCACCGGCGGAGCCCTCCGCGTCCCCGGGGGCGGCCGAGCCGGGCGAGGCCGAGGCCGATGCCTCGGCCCGCTTCGACTGCTCCGCCGCCCGGGACTCGCGGGCCGCCTGCTGCGCCGCCTGGGCGGCCTTGAGGGACTCCTCCGCCTGGGCGATGTCCTGCTCGAGCTGGGTCTGCGCGGGCGAGTGCACCACGGCGGCCACGGCCGCCGCGGGGACGGCCACGAGCCCCAGCGCCGTGGCGGCGGCCGCGAGCCGGCCGATCGGCCCGGCCCCGCCCGTGAACGCCCGCCGAGCGGCTGCGCCCCAGCGACCGAAGGCACCCGTGAACCCCTCGTGGAGGATGGGCTCCTCGATCAGCCGGGTGCTCAGGTCGGCGATCAGGGCGGTCAGCAGCAGGATCGCGCCGGCGGCCACGGGCTCGACCCACCCGGGGGCGTCCACGGGCACCATCACGCGCATGATCACGAGCAGCGGCCAGTGCCACAGGTACGCGGCGTAGGAGCGGCGCCCCCACCAGCGCAGGAACCCGTTGCCCAGCGCGCGAGAGAGCGAGTCGCGCCGGTCGCCCTGCACCACGTGCCAGACGATGAACGCGACGACGGCGGACAGGCCCGCCAGCACTCCGCGGTACGTGCTCGCGTGGCCGCCGTCGACCAGGGCGAAGCCCGCCGCGAGCACCGCGACGGCGCCCCACGCGACGGCCACCCGCGTGGCCGAGGTCCGCGGCTCGGGGCCGCCGTGCTCGGGCCGGGGCACATGGGCCAGGCCGATCGCCACGCACGCGCCGAACAGCAGGCCGAAGGCGTGGGTGTCCGTGCCGAAGTAGAGGCGGGCCTGTTCGAACCCGTGCCACGAGCCCCAGGCCATCCACGCCGCGGAGGCCACGGCCGCGACCGCGACCGCGAGGATACGACGTCGGTCCGCCACCCGCCCCGAGTTCACCGTGCTGCGCGGCGGCCAGGTGAGCAGGAGCAGCCCCCAGAGGAGCAGGGGCCAGAGGATGTAGAACTGCTCCTCGATCGCCAGGGACCACAGGTGCTCGAACAGAGGCGGCGAGGCGCGGTTGAAGTAGTCCCCGCCCTCGAGGATCATCACCCAGTTGCTGGTGTAGGTCAGGGCGCCGAACCATTGGCGACCCAGGCCCGCGGGGAACTCGTCCACCGCCAGCCACGCGAGCGCGGTGGTGCCCACGAGCGCCATCAGCATGGCCGGGATGAGTCGTCGGACGCGCTTCATCCAGAAGGTGCCCAGCGCCACGCCCCGGCCCGCGTCCACACCACGGACCAGGCCGGTGGTGATGAGGAAGCCGGAGAGCACGAAGAACATGTCCACGCCCACGAACCCGCCGCGCAGGAACGTGGGCCAGGCGTGGAAGACGAGCACGGCGAGCACCGCGATCCCCCGCAGCCCGTCGAGGGCGGTCACCCGGCCGGGGCCGCGACTGACCCGCGTGCCGACCTTGACGGCGGGCACGCCGTCCTCGGGCGACAGGGCATGGCGGGGCACGGACGCGGTGCGCTGGTCGGAACTCACAGCGGTCGATCATCCCATCCGGACCTGGATGGGCCAAAGCCTCCGGCTATCCCCGCCCACCCCACCGGGTTGGGGGCGGTTTCCGGCGGTATTCCGCTCCCAAAGCACCGGTTTCCGCCCCGGAAGCGGGGGGCGGGCGCCGGTCAGTGGTCGCGCAGCGCCTCGATGAGCTCGTCCTTGGTCATGGTGGAGCGGCCCTCGATGTCGAGCTCGCGGGCCCGCTTCGCGAGCTCGTCCTTGGTCCAGTCCTCGTAGGAGCCGGCCTCGCCGCCGCGCTCGGCGACCTCGTCCCGGCCGTCCCGGGCGGAGGCGTTGGCGATCCGCGCGGCCTTCTCCTCGCTCGCGCCCTCGCGGCGCAGCGTCTCGTAGACCTCGGGGTCCTTGATGTTGGAGGTGCCGGGGCCCATGGGGGCGCCGTTCTTCTCGGTCTTCTTCTCAGCCATGCGGCCAGTGTGGTCCCGGCCCGACGACGGGTGGAAGGTCCGCCGCGCCGCCTCAGTCCTGCTGGGCCTCCGGCTGCTCGGCCCACCAGCGCCGCAGCTCCGCCTCGGCCTCGGCCGGCTCGTGCGGCCCCTCGTCCAGGCGCCACTCGAGCAGGTGGGTGTACGCCCGGCCCACCACCGGGCCCGGGCGGATCCCCAGCAGCGCCATGATCTGCTGCCCGTCCAGGTCCGGCCGCACAGCCGCGAGCTCCTCGGCCTCGGCGATCTCGGCGATGCGCCGCTCGAGGTCGTCGTACGCGTGGGCCAGCCGCTCGGCCTTGCGCCGGTTGCGGGTGGTCACGTCCGAGCGGGTCAGCGCGTGCAGGCGGGGCAGCAGATCGCCGGCGTCGTGCGCGTACCGGCGGACGGCGGAGTCGGTCCAGCCGGCCTCGCCGTAGCCGTAGAACCGCATGTGCAGCTCCACCAGACGGGCCACCGCCTTGATCGTGTCGTTGTCGAACTTCAGGGCACGCAGCCGCTTGCGGACGAGCTTGGCCCCCACGGTCTCGTGGTGCCGGAAGGTGACGGCCCCGCCCTTCTCGAAGCGGCGCGTGGCCGGCTTGCCGACGTCGTGCAGCAGCGCCGCCAGGCGCAGCACGGGGTCGGGGGTCGACGGCGCGTACTCACCCTCCAGCTCCATGGCCTGATCCAGCACGGTCAGGGAGTGGGCGTAGACGTCCTTGTGGCGGTGGTGCTCGTCCGACTCGAGCTGCAGGGCGGGCAGCTCGGGCAGGACGTGGTCGGCCAGGCCGGTGCGCACGAGCAGGTCGAGGCCGGCGCGCGGGTGCGCCCCGCAGACGAGCTTGACGAGCTCCTCGCGGACGCGTTCGGCGGAGACGATCGTGATCCGCTCGGCCATCGCGGCCATGGCCTCCTCCACCTCGGGGGCCACGGCGAAGCCGAGCTGGGAGGCGAACCGGGCGGCGCGCATCATGCGCAGCGGGTCGTCGGAGAAGGAGTCCTCGGGGGTGCCGGGGGTGCGCAGCACGCCGGCGTGCAGGTCCCGCATGCCGCCGAAGGGGTCCACGAGCTCGAGGGCGGGCAGGCGCAGGGCCATGGCGTTGACGGTGAAGTCGCGGCGCAGCAGGTCGTCCTCGAGGCTGTCGCCGAAGGCCACCTGCGGCTTGCGGCTGGCCGGGTCGTACTGCTCGGCCCGGTAGGTGGTGACCTCGAGCTGCCAGCCGGCCTTGCGGAAGCCGATAGTCCCGAACCGCCGTCCCACGTCCCACGTGGCGTCCGCCCAGCCGGCGCCCACGGCCTCGGACGCGTCCGGGTCGGCGTCCGTGGTGAAGTCCAGGTCCGGCGACGTCCGCCCCAGGAAGAGGTCGCGGACCGGGCCGCCCACCAGGGAGAGCTCGTGGCCGGCGGCCTCGAACCTCCGCCCCAGCTCCACGACGACGGCGGGCAGGGTGGCGTCCGCGGGGAAGCCGGGGGGCAGCGCGTGGGTGGCGGTGGTCAGATCCATGATGCCTACAAGGGTGCCAGACGGTCCCGGCACGGGCCCGCGCGGGCCGGGCTAGAGTTGACGGCATGACCCGCCCCGATCCCTCCGCGCACCGGGGCGCCCCCCTGCCCTCCGCGCTGGGGGCGTGGCGTCGCCGGCCGCAGCCGCCTCTGCGCCCCGTCACCCCGGCCCCCGCGGGACCCCGTTCCGCCGCTGCCGCCTCCCTGCCCACGGTGGAGGAGGTCTCCGCCGGCGGCGTCATCGTCCGCGAGCACGACGGCGGCCTCGAGGTGGCCGTGATCGCCCGCTACAACCGCGGTGGCCGGCTCGAGTGGTGCCTGCCCAAGGGCCATCCCGAGGGCGAGGAGGACCACCGGCAGGCGGCCGTGCGCGAGGTGGAGGAGGAGACCGGGATCGCCGGCCACATCCTCGAGCCGCTCGGCGCGATCGACTACTGGTTCACAGTCGCCCGGCACCGCGTCCACAAGACCGTGCACCACTTCCTGCTGCGCGCCACGGGCGGCGAGCTGACCACGGAGAACGACCCGGACCACGAGGCCGTGGACGTCGCATGGGTGCGCCTCGAGGACGTCGCGCGCCGCCTCTCCTTCGCCAACGAGCGCCGGATCGTCGACCTGGCCCGCCAGGTGGTCGACCAGCACTTCCCCCCGGGCGGTGCCCGGGGCCCCCGCCCCTGATCCACCGCCCCCGGCACGGGGCCTTCCGACCACGATTGGGTGACCCTTGAGCAGCAGACCCGCCCCGCGCCGAGCGCAGGACCCCGCCCACGCCGGCGTCGCCGACGAGGAGCCGACGACGACGGACCCCGCCCCCGCCACGGATCCGGCCGCCGTGGACCCCGCGGACGAGACCCCCGAGGGCGAGCGCCGCGCCGGCCGGTCCACCGCGATCATGGCCTCCGGCACGCTCCTCTCCCGCGTGCTGGGCCTCGTCCGTGCGACGCTGGTGACGGTGGCGATCGGCCTGTCCGCGGACATGGCCGACATCTTCGAGATCG
Organism: Micrococcus sp. PSi08; assembly: GCF_054960655.1. Classification (NCBI taxonomy): domain Bacteria; kingdom Bacillati; phylum Actinomycetota; class Actinomycetes; order Micrococcales; family Micrococcaceae; genus Micrococcus; species Micrococcus sp. PSi08. The sequence goes on from NZ_JBHNYP010000007.1 coordinate 32,828, forward strand.
CCAACTCCCTCCCGAACGTGATCTACCTGCTCCTGGTGGGCGGCGTGTTCAACGTCGTGCTCGTGCCGCAGCTGATCAAGCACGCCCGCGACGCCGACCGGGGCGCGGACTACACCTCCCGCCTGATGACGCTCGGCACGCTCGTGATGCTCGCCGGCACGGTGGTGGTCATGCTGGCGGCGGCCCCGCTCATGACGGCCCTGACCCGCGGCTGGTCGCCGGAGAAGCTCGAGATGGCCACCGTGTTCGCCCTGTGGTGTCTGCCCCAGGTGTTCTTCTACGGCATGTACGCGCTGGTGGGGCAGGTGCTCAATGCCAACGGGCGCTTCGGCGCCTACATGTGGGCGCCGGTGCTGAACAACGTCGTCGCGATCGGCGCGATCGTGCTGTACCTGGGCATGTTCGGGGCGTACCGGGCCGGGGACGACCTCGCCGGGTGGACGAGCGCACAGACGGTCGTGCTGGCCGGCGGCCACACCCTGGGCGTCGTGCTGCAGGCCGTGATCCTCTTCCTGCCGCTGCGCGGGCTCGGCCTGGGTCTGCGCCCGCGGTTTGGCTGGAAGGGCATCGGCCTGCGGGACACCGGCCGGATCGCCGGGTACACCCTGATCACGATGGTCGCCACGAACGTGGTGCTCCTGCTGTGCCAGCGGTACGTCACCTCCGCCACGGAGGCCCGCGACCGCGGCGAGCTGCGCATCCCCGGCACGGAGACCTGGAGCGCCGAGATGGCGCAGGCGGCCATCCCCGGTGTGGCCGCGTACAACATGGCGATGCTGATGGCCGTGCTGCCCCATTCGGTGTTCGTGCTCTCCCTGGCCACCGTGCTCTTCAACCGGCTGGCCCGCGCCATGGGCCGCCAGGACATGTCCGCGGTGCGACGCACGACGGCGCAGGGTCTGCGCGCGTTCACCGTGCCGCTGATGTTCTGCCTCGCCGGCGTGGTGGTCCTGGCGGGCCCCCTGGGCCGCGTCTTCGGCTCGACGGCCGAGACGGCGATGGTGGCCGGCGTCGCGGTGGGCTCGGTCCTGCTCGCGCTGGCGCTGTCCATCCCGTTCCGCTCGGGCTCCTTCTACCTGCTGCGCGTGTTCTACGCCGCCGAGGACGCCAAGGTGCCGATGGTGGTCCAGGTCAGCGGCTCGCTCCTGATGCTGCTGCTCTCGTGGGCGGGCGCGATGCTGCTGCCGCTGTGGTCCATGGCCCTGTGGGTCGCGGTCGCCTCGTCCGTCTCGTACGTGTACCAGTTCGTCCTGACCCATGTGCTCACCGTGCGCCGGTTCGGGGACTACGGCCTCGCATCCGTGCTGCGTGCCCACGTCCAGACCGGCCTGGCCGCGCTGGCCGCGGCGGCCGCGGGCGTCGTCGTCGTGTGGCTGCTGGGCGGGTACACCGGCGGGTTCGCGTGGAACTCCATCGGGACGGCGCTGCTTACGTGCGCGGTGGCGGCCGTGGCGATGGGTCCGGTGTACCTGATGGTGCTGCGGGCCATGCGGTTCCCCGAGCTGGACGACGCCCTCCGGCCGCTCGTCGCCCGCGTGCCGGCGCTGGGTCGTCTGCTGCGCGTCGGCTGATCTCTGGCCGCGACGGCCACGCCACGTATCATCGGATTCCGACCCCGTCGTCAGGAGAAGAGCCCGTGCCCCAGCCCATCGCCGTCGGCGCCGTCCTGGGCGGCCGCTATCGCATCACCCAGCACGTGGTGACGTCCGCGGACCAGGACATGGTGTTCCTGGGCACGGACCAGGTGCTCAACCGCCGCGTCACCGTGCTCGTGGCCTCACGTGAGAACGCCACGCAGGTGGCCTCGTCCGCGCGGGAGCTGGCCACGGGCGAGCGCACCGACGACGTGCAGGTGCTCGACCTGGGGCTGTCCGAGGGCCGCACGTACCTGATCGCAGGCGGGGACCCCGACCCGGACGTCCTGCTGGGTCTGGCGTACCCGCAGGAGCTGTACGTGGAGCCGTTCCAGACGGACAGCCTCGGCTCCGAGCTGTTCGGCGAGTCGCGGACCGGAGACCCCCACGCCTACGACGACGACGAGGCGTACTACACCGACCTCGACCGCCGGCTCCGCGCGGACGAGGACGAGGCCCAGCGTCGTCCCGGGTTCCTGAACCGCCTCTCCGAGCGCCTCGCCGAGCGGGTCCGTCCCTCCGACGGCACCGCGGCGAAGGCGGCCGCCGGGGCGTCGGCCCTGGCCGCGGCGGACGCCGCCACCCGGAAGCAGCAGGAGGAGCGCGAGCGGGCCGAGCGGGAGGCCGCCGAGCGGGCCGAGCGGGAGCGCAAGGAGGCTGAGGAGAGGGCCCGCGCCGAACGGGAGGCCGCGGAGCGGGCCGAGCGGGAGCGCAAGGAGGCCGCCGAGCGCGCAGAACGCGAGCGCCGGGAGGCGGAGGAGCGTGCCGAGGAGGAGCGCCGCGCCGAGGCCGAGCGCGCCCGTCGCCAGGCGGAGCAGGAGGCTGAGGATCGGGCCGCGCGCGAGCGAGAGGCCGAGCAGGCCCGGCTGGCCGCGGAGCGGGAGGAGGCCGAGCGCCGCGAGCTCGAGCGCCGGACCGAGGCCCGCCGTCGTGCCGAGGAGGAGCGGGCCCGGGAGGCCGAGCGGCGCGAGGCTGAGAAGCGCGCGGCCCAGGAACGCGAGGCCGCGGAGCGCGAAGCTGAGAGGCGCGAGGCCCAGGCGGGCACCGCCGCACTCCCGGCTGTCGCGGCGGGGGCCGCCGCCGCGCAGACCACCGACGCCGATGCCGACGGGGCCACGCCGCCCACCGAGCCCGTCGAGCCCGTGGCGGCCGAGAAGACCGACGCGCCGGAGCCGGTCGCCCCGGACACCGAGGCGATCCCCGTGCGGCGCCAGCGTCCCGTCCCCCGCCGAGCGATCGTGGCCGAGTCCGCGCCGCCCGTCCACGAGGAGTCCCGCAGCACGGCCGCGCCGGTGGCTGCCGGGGCCGGGGCCGCAACGGCGGCGGGTGCCGCGGCTGCCGGTTCGACGGCCGCCGCCGCGGCTCCGGATGTCCTGACCGCCCCGGCCACCACCGGGGGCGACGAGGGCGCCACGGTGGCCGACCCGGGCGACGGCAACGGCCGCACGCGCGGCGGCGGTCCGCTGGCCCTGCTCCTCATGCTCGGCCTGCTGGCCGCACTCGTCGTGGGCGGGGTGCTGCTGGCCCAGAACCTGCGCGGCGGGCCGACCCCGCAGGCCGCGGCCGCGTCGTCCGGGTCCGGGTCGTCCGAGTCCGCATCGGACACCCCGTCGCCGTCGGAGAGCACCAGCCCCTCCCCCACCCCGACCAGCGAGAGCGCCGCGGCCGCCCCGCAGCCCGTCCAGGCCCTGCGCTCGGTGCCGGACCTGCCGGAGCACGAGGCCGAGCACGACGCGGACCTGAGCAACCTCATCGACGGCGACCCCACCACCGTGTGGCGCACCTTCGCCTACGCACGGCCGAACTTCGGCGGCTATGTGGAGAGCATGAACCTCGTGGTCCAGCTCGAGGAGCGCACCGAGGTGAACGAGGTGACCCTGCAGAGCACGGGGGCCACCGGTGGCGCCTGGTTCGCCTACATCGCCGACTCCCCCGAGGGCGCGAACGCCCAGGAGATCGGCAACGGCACCTTCGACCAGGACACCGTCTCCATCCCCGTGCCGTTCGAGGGCACCGAGGCCGAGGCCGAGTACGTGATCGTCAGCCTCACCTCGCTGCCCCAGCTGGAGGGCACGACGTCGGACCTCCCGTTCGGCCTGCGCCTCGGCGAGATCGCCGTCCGCTGACCCCGCGCCCGGGCGACGGCGCGCCGGACCTTCCGGCCGCCGTCGCCGGACGTCGTCGCACCGCGGCCCCGGCACCGCGGAATACCCGCCCGTGGCTCCGCCGTTGTCCTGGAGGAGCGTCCACCACCCCGATCCACTGGAGGAACCCGTGGCCCCCACCGCCCAGGACCAGAGCGTCCACAACGTCGTGATCGTCGGATCCGGCCCCGCCGGATACACCGCGGCGATCTACACCGCCCGCGCCGAGCTCTCCCCGGTCCTGGTGGCCGGGGCGGTGACCGCGGGCGGCGAGCTGATGAACACCACCGAGGTGGAGAACTTCCCGGGCTTCCCGGAGGGTGTGCAGGGGCCCGAGCTGATGGCGAACCTCGAGGCCCAGGCCCGCCGGTTCAACACGGAGGTGGTCTACGACGACGTCGTGCAGGCCGACCTGACGTCGAACCCCAAGGTGCTCACGCTCGGCGACGGCACCCAGCTGCGCACCCACGCGGTCATCCTCACGACCGGCTCCGCCTACCGGAAGCTCGGCGTTCCCGGCGAGGAGCGCCTCTCCGGCCACGGCGTCAGCTGGTGCGCCACGTGCGACGGCTTCTTCTTCCGCGAGCAGGAGATCGCGGTCGTGGGCGGCGGCGACTCCGCCATGGAGGAGGCCCTGTTCCTCACGAAGTTCGCGTCCAAGGTGACCGTGCTGGTCCGCAAGGACGAGCTGCGCGCCTCCAAGGTGATGGCCCACCGGGCCATGGAGAACGAGAAGATCGAGTTCCGCTGGAACACCGAGGTCACGGAGGTGACGGGTGACGACAAGGTCAACACCCTCCGCCTGCGGGACACCCGCACCGGCGAGGCGTCCACGCTGGACGTGACCGGCCTGTTCGTCGCCATCGGCCAGGACCCGCGCACGGACCTGGTGCAGGGCCAGGTGGAGCTCACGGAGCACGGCACGATCCGCATCGACCATCCGTCCTCGCGGACCTCCCAGCCGGGCGTCTTCGCCGCCGGCGACGTCACGGACCACACCTACCGCCAGGCCATCACCGCCGCCGGCTCGGGCTGCGTGGCCGCCCAGGACGTGGAGCACTACCTCGCGACCGTGGCCGACGTGGAGGAGGCCGCGCCGGCCGGCCCGGAGTCGGACGCGAACCCGGCATGAGCCACTAACTCATGACCCCTGACGGAGCGTCATGAATCATGTCGATAACACCCCTGTCCACCCTCGTCAGACACAGAACAAACCCCAGGAGGCTGCCATGAGCACCATCACCGTCACCGACGCCGACTTCGACCAGAAGGTCCTCCAGTCCGAGCTGCCCGTCCTCGTGGACTTCTGGGCCGAGTGGTGCGGCCCGTGCCGCATGCTCGGGCCCGTCCTGGAGGACATGGCCGTGGAGCACGAGGGCAAGGCCGTGATCGCCAAGCTCAACGTGGACGAGAACCCGGCCATCGCCGCGCGTTACGGCGTCACCTCCATCCCGCTCGTCGTGGGCTTCCAGAACGGCGAGAAGGTCGCCGAGTCCGTGGGCGCCAAGCCCAAGGCCGCGCTGGAGAAGGAGTTCTCGGCCCTGCTCGGCTGAGCCCCTCCCCCACTCACCACGACGGCCCCGTCACCCCAGAGGGTGACGGGGCCGTCGTGCGTTGATCTTCAGGACCAGCGGCGGGTGCCCGTGGACGCCGTCCGCGGGAACTCCGGATCAGGACTTCTTGCCCTTCCCCTTGCCGTCCTGACCGCCCTGGATGAGGTCCATGATGCGGTTCAGGTCCTCCACGGTGGTGAAGTCGATGGCGATGCGGCCCTTGCGCGCGCCGAGGGTGATCTTCACGGCGGTGTCCAGGCGGCTGGTGAGCGCGGTGGCGTAGTGGTCCAGGCGCTCGTGGCGGGCGTCGTCCGTGCTGCGCCGCGGCGTGCGGCCCGGCCGGAGCCCGCCCTGCAGCTGCGCGACCGCCTCCTCCGTGGACCGGACGGACAAGCCCTCCGACTGGATCCGCTGCGCCAGACGCTCCATGTCCGACGGGTCCGTGAGACCGAGCAGCGCACGCGCATGGCCGGCCGAGAGCGTGCCGGCGGCCACGCGGCGCTGCACGAGGGGCGGCAGCTTGAGCAGCCGCAGCGTGTTGGAGATCTGCGGACGAGAGCGGCCGATGCGCTGGGACAGTTCCTCCTGCGTGCAGGCGAAGTCCTCCATGAGCTGCTGGTAGGCGGCGGCCTCTTCGAGCGGGTTCAGCTGGGAGCGGTGCAGGTTCTCCAGCAGAGCATCCCGCAGGAGGTCCTGGTCCGGGGTCTGGCGGACGATCGCCGGGATGGTGTCCAGGCCGGCCTTCTGGGTGGCGCGCCACCGGCGCTCGCCCATGATCAGCTCATAGGGGGTGGGGCCGTCCACCTCGCGCACGACGATCGGCTGCAGGATGCCGACCTCGCGGATCGAGGTGACCAGTTCCGCCATGTGGTCCTCGTCGAACACCTCACGCGGCTGCCGCGGGTTGGGGTGGATGTCCCCCACCGGGATCTCCCGCAGGACCGCGATGTCCGCGGACACGGTCCCCTCGGTCGCGGCGGACTCAACGCTCGAGTCCCCCGGTTCCTTCCTCGACGACGTCGCGGAGGTGGCACGCTTGCTGGGCGCCTTCACCGTCGGCATGGCCGGACGCCCCTTGGTCGGCCGCGCCGCGGGTGCATCCTCGGACTCTGCGGAGAAGAACACGTCGACGGGACGCTGCGCGGGTCGCGAGGCACGCTTCGACGAGGTGGTCCCTGCCTTCGTGGCGGACGCGGCGTTCCGGCCAGTTGTGGACGTTGATTTCGTGACCTGAGCGGTGCGGCCCGTGGTCTTTTGCTGGGAGGCCGACGGGACCGGCTCGCCGGACTCCCCCGGCGTCTCGGTCTTCGGGCCGCTCTTCGCCGGCGTCGGAGAGTCCTCCGGGGAGGGTGCCTCGGCGTTCTCTTCCGGGGCTTCTACAGTGCTCTGGATCAGGGCGCCGAGGCCTCGCCCCAGGCCTCCTCGACGGCTCGTCTTCAACGGGTCCTCCTGCAGTGAGTGGGTCTGCGATCAGTGTAGGTGAGCGGCCTGGTCTCGATGATCCTGGGCGACGTGAGGACACCCCGCACGTTGTGCTGGCCCCGACTGCCGGTGGCCACGCGAGGGCCTGAGCTGCAAGGGGTGCGGTGATATTCGGGTCTCGGTTCTGGCATGCACGTCCGTGATTGGACTCGGACGACGGGGGGGTGGGCGCGCGGGTGGACGCCTGCCGCGAGCGTGAGTGTTTCACGTGGAACACTCCGAGTTGGAGCGCTCCAGGAGGGTTGCCGCTGCAATCATCAGAACCCTCACATGCATCCCGTAGGGTCCACTCGTTTCACATGAAACGCGATCCCTAAGCTGGCGAGTGGGCGATTGTCGAATCGCAGATATACCGGCTTGTGTTCTCGGTGTACCGGTACCGATCAACCTTCCGTGCGGACGGTACTCAGTCTGCCGGCCACCCGCATCATGCTGCGGATCGTCGAATCGAAAGTGGCGGACCAGGATCGAAACGCCGCTCCACTCCCCGCGGTGTGGTGTGGACACTCGAATCGCCGAACGGCCGTGCTCGGACTTCTCGTCGTTTTGTGTTCAGTGCTTCCTCACCCCCGCGCGGCTCACGAATCGAACGTTGCGTCGGTGACCGTGTTTCACGTGAAACACGAATGAGTCTGTCGCAGAGAACACGGACGGGGGCCCGATGGTTGTCGTGGTTGCTCCTCACGAACCAGTGCCTCCTTGTCGTGTCGTTCTCTGTCACCCCATTGGCGGCATTGATGGTGTGTTCCATGGATAACCTGAAGTGGTTATCTCACGGTACGGCCCCTTCGCCCGAGGCTCGTTTCACGTGAAACGTCCCGTTCGAAGATTCGACCGTGCACTGGTGCCACGGAAGTCCGCCCACGAGCGGGTTGCATTCAGATGCCGGCGTCCATAGGGGCGTGAGATGCGTTCGAGGTTCAGACTCCTCGCGTTGCTGACGTTGTGACCCGGGCGCGTCGAGCGCCGGACGTCGGTCGTTCGGTTTCACGTGAAACGTGGCGGCGTACTGGACGCGAACGCCGGGTCGCGGGTCCCATGTCGCGCGGCTTGCACCGACTTGTGCCGTTGACCGTACTGTTCGATGCAGTCGCTGCCGTCAGCAGCGGCCGTACAGTCATATGGCAGGCCCTTCCGCCCGACAGACCGGACCCATTCCTCCCGTCTGCCCATTCCGCCCATTAAGGTTCACGTCCGACTCGTGTGGAACCGGGTCTTCACCCGTCCGTCCGCACGCGGCTCCCTCCAGGGATCGACGCTAGACCTACGCGCGAGCATCGTGTTTCACGTGAAACCCCCGGCCACCACCTGAGTGATCGACGTCCTGCTTCCACGTCGTTGCAGGGGTCAGAACCGTGCGGCCTGACCGTCCCGCACTGAGCTGATGCGGGTTTCCCGGGGGAGGGGACCCAGGCTGACTCAGCATTCCCCCTGCCGACCCCGTACCTAGCCGTCGGGCCACGCTGGGGATTCGCCAGACCAACCAGCGCCATGGTGGCACCCACGGCCACCTACCCACGACGTCCCCTTGTCCACAGATCTTGTCCACATATCAACATCGACGATAGCCGCTAACCACTGCTGACTCCGCAAAGTGCCAGCTCACATGCGTGTCTCTGTATACATTGGGGGCGTGCGGCCGCCCCTCTTCGCCGGAGTCTCTCCTACTCCGCACACAGGAATGCACAATAGAACTGTCCTTCTGGCGCCGCCGTTCGGCCCCTCCAACTCAGACGAATCACAGCAGCCCACCATCGCCGCTGACGTCTGCTCTCGCACACGCTGACGGCAGACCGGCCGCGCGCCTCGCGGCGACACCACGGCTCGTGCTCCGCTCTGGCCCCGATTCCCTGCACGTCACCGACGGCGAGGAGGTCTGACCGTGGGGGAGAGGGGGCACCCACTCACAGCACCCGGCCTGCTCGCTGGCTGCATCCTCGAGGCTGCAGCGCACCCGGGTGAAGGAGGAGGGACGGACCATACCCTGCACGGCCGCGCCCGGCGGCCAGGACGTTCCCCACGCGTCGCGCAGCCCTCGCGGAGCACTTCAACGCAGCGTGCACCGCCGGCCCTCACAGCCGCCGTTGCCGCCCCGCCGCCATGCCGTTCACCCCGTGAGTTCGTGCGTCGCCGCCCGCGGCTCCACCCAGGCCTCGCGACAGGTGCGCCTGGCCGGCGGCGGAGGGGCCGGCCCAGGAGAGGAGACGGGAGCGTGTCAGACGGAGGCGGTCGACCACGGACACCCCTCCCCGTCGTCCCGCCGAGGCGGCACCACGCTCGCCCCACGGAGACCGTCGTTTCACGTGAAACACGAACTTTCGACATGCCCAGCGATTCCGCTTGTCTTACCATCCCACATCTTTGGGGGCCGCAATCACTCACGACGAAACCCGCCGGGGGATCACTCCCTCCGGCGGGCTTCGTCGTCGTCAGCAGCGCAGCCCGGCGACGACCGCAGCAGACCGCCTGCGCGTCAGCCCTTCACGGCCGGCGCACCGCGGCCGGCGATCTCCGCGGCCGCCTCCCGGTACGCCACGGCGCCGGCCGAGGCCGGGTCGTAAGTCAGCACCGTCTGCTGATAGCTGGGGGCCTCGGAGATGCGGACGTTGCGGGGGATCGCGGTGTTCAGCAGCTGCTCCGGGAAGTGCGTCCGGACCTCCTCCGCCACCTGCACGGCGAGGTTGGTCCGCGCGTCGAACATCGTCAGCAGGATGGTGCTCACCTGGAGGCGCGGGTTCAGGTGTTTCTGGATCATCTGCACGTTCTTGAGCAGCTGGGAGAGGCCCTCGAGGGCGTAGTACTCGGCCTGGATCGGGATGAGCACCTCCTCAGCCGCCACGAACGCGTTGACCGTCAGCAGGCCCAGGGATGGCGGGCAGTCGATGAACACGTAGTCCAGCCGCTCCTGGCCGTCCTCCTCGCGCCAGGCGGTGTACGCCTCCAGCGCCCGAGACAGTCGCTGTTCGCGGGCCACCAGCGAGACCAGCTCGATCTCGGCACCGGCCAGGTCGATCGTCGCGGGCACCACCTGCAGGCCGTCCACGTCCGGGGCGTCCTGCACGACGTCCTGGATCTCCATCTCGCCCAGGAGCACGTCGTACACGGAGGCGACGTCTCCGGTGTGGGGGATGTTCAGCGCGGTGGACGCATTGCCCTGCGGGTCGATGTCCACCACCATCACCCGCATGCCCGCGCGGGCGAGGGCCGCGGCCAGGTTGACCGTCGTCGTCGTCTTGCCGACGCCGCCCTTCTGGTTGGACGTCGTGAACACGCGGGTGCGGTCGGGGCGCGTCAGACGGCGACGCTGGAGCCGCGCGGGCTCCTCGGCGTCGGCGCCGCCCTTCTCGGCGGTCCGGCCGGTCCACTTCTGGCGCAGGGCCCTCCAGGCCCCACCCCGGCTCTCCTGCTCCTGCGCCATGCGGCTCTACCTCCTGGGTCGCGGGTGTGCGGATCTGCTGCCGCCCGGCCCGTCCCGTCCCGGTGGGGGAGGGGTCAGCGGGGACGCGCGCTGACGCGCACGACGGTGGTGGTCTCGGGCAGCAGGCCCTCGCCCACCGTGAGGATCTCGGGCTCGGCACCACCATACTTGCGCAGGACCTTGCGGGCGGCGGCGATCTCGTCGGCCGCGGAGCGGCCCTTGATGGCCAGCAGCTCCCCGGCGCCCTGCAGCATCGGCATGGTCAGCGGCACGAGGGTCTTCAGCGCGGACACGGCGCGGGCGGTCACGACGTCGACGTCGAGGTTCCCGGAGACCTGCTCGGCGCGGCCGCGGATCACGTCCACGTTCTCCAGGCCGAGGTCGGCGACCACCATGTCCAGCCACTCCACGCGCCGCTCGAGCGGCTCGATGAGCAGGAACTGGCAGTCGGGGCGCGCGAGCGCGAGGCACAGGCCGCCGGGCAGGCCCGCGCCGGAGCCGACGTCGGCCACGAGCGCGCCCTGCGGGAGGAGCTCCTCGACCACGGCGCAGTTCAGGACGTGGCGCTCCCAGAGACGGGGCGCCTCGCGCGGGCCGATCAGGCCCCACTCGATGCCGGTGTCCGCCAGGTGGGCCACGTACGCCTCGGCCCGGGGGAGTGCCTCGCCGAACAGCTCGACGGCGGCCGGCCGCAGCGCATCGGTCAGCGGCGGTGCTGACTGCCCCACGGGCGCGGGGCGCTCGCCCCGGTCCTGTGGATCCAGCCCGGGGCGCCGCTCGTAGGCCGAACCCTGCTCAGTCATCGGCGGAGATGACCACGTGCCGGCGGGCGCCCTCGCCCTCCGACTCGGAGGTCAGGCCGGCGTCCGCGACGACGTCGTGGACGATCTTGCGCTCGTACGCGCCCATGGGCTCGAGGTGCACGGAACCCTCGCCGGCGCGGACGCGCTCGACGGCCGCCTGGGCGGCGGTGCGCAGGGCGACGTTGCGGCGCTCCCGGTGCCCGCAGACGTCCAGGATCAGCCGGGAGCGGTGCCCGGTGGCGGCGAGCACGGCCAGCCGGACGAGCTCCTGCAGGGCCTCCAGGGTGCGGCCGTCGGGGCCGACGAGGCCGTCCAGGCGCTCGTCGTGGTCCTCGGAGACGACGGACACGTACGTGCGCCCGTCGCGGACCTCGATGTCGATGTCCCCGTCCAGGTCCGCGATGTCGAGCAGCTCCTCGACGTAGTCCGCGGCGACGTCGCCCTCCTGCTCGAGGCGGCGCACCGCCTCCGAGACGGCGGCATCGTCCTGCTCCGCGACGCGAGAGCCCTGGCCCGCGGGGGTCTCGACGACGGCGTCCTCGGCCTCGGGGGCCGGGGTCACGTTCTCGGCGGACATGCTCACTTCCTCCTGCGGTTCTTGCGCTGGGGCTGGACGCGCTGACCCGACTGGCGGACGACCTCACCGTTCAGCACGGCACCGCCGCGGCCCGCCTGGGTGTGCGCGGACGAGGGCGTGGCCTCGGCGTTCGACACCTTCTGGCCCACGGGGGGCAGGCCCTTGGCGGCGCGGCGCTCGTTGAGCTCCTTCTCGGCGAGGGAGCCCGGGGTCGGGTTGTTGCGGATGATCCACCACTGCTGGCCGACGGCCCAGAAGTTGGAGTAGGTCCAGTACAGGAGCACGCCGATGGGGAAGTTGATGCCGCCGATGCCGAAGATCAGGGGCATGGCGTAGAGCATGATCTGCTGCGTCTGCATCATCGGGCCGGAGAGGGCCTGCTGCGTCATGTTCTTCGTCATGAGCATCTTCTGCATGAAGAACATCGAGCCCGACATCAGCAGGATCAGCACGATCGCCGTGACGATCACGGGCGTGCTGCCCGGCGCGCCGAGCGAGTTCATGAAGGTGTCCGACATGCGGGCGCCGAAGATCGTGGAGCCCTCGAAGGAGCGGATCTGGTCCGCGGACAGGGCGTCCATGGCCTCGCCGCGCTCGGCCGCGCCGCGGGCGCCGATCAGCACCTGGTACAGCGCGAAGAAGAACGGCATCTGGATCAGCAGCGGCAGGCAGGCGGCGAACGGGTTCGCCTTGTGCTCCTTCATGAGCGCCTGCTGCTCCATGGCCATGGCCTGGCGGGAGAGCTGGTCCTTCTTGCCCTTGTACTTGGCCTGCAGCTTCTGCAGCTCGGGCTGGATGGCCTGCATGGCGCGCTGCGCCTTGATCTGCTTGACGAACAGCGGGATCAGCAGGGTGCGGATGAGCACCACCAGCAGGAGGATGGACAGGGCCCACGTCCAGCCGGAGTCCGCGGGCAGGCCCGCAAACTCCAGGATGCTGTGGAACGCCCCGAGCAGCCAGGACATCAGCCAGCGGAACGGGGAGAGGATGGCTTCGAACATGGGGGTCAATCCTCCTGCGGGAGATCAGGTGGGATGGGAGGGTGGTTCAGGGCGAGGATGCGCGGCTGCCGGCCCGGCGGCCAGCGTCGGTGCCCGGGCGGGACCGGGTCCACGCCGCCGTCGTTCCAGGGATGGCACCGGCCGATGCGCCGCGCGGCGAGCCACGACCCCTTCACCGCGCCGTGCACGTGCACGGCCTCCAGCCCGTAGGCGGAGCAGCTGGGGAAGAACCGGCACACGGGTCCGTACAGCGGGGAGACCACGGCCCGATAGACCGTGAGCAGGCCCGCCAGCAGGGCGGACGGCAGCGCGCGCAGCGGCCCCCACTCACGGGAGGGCTCGAGCACGACGAAGGGCGAGGGCGTGACGGTCATCTACGCGTGCTCCGAGGCGGCGGGCAGGTGCGGCTTCAGGGCCTTGCCGAGCGCGCCGACGGTCTCGCGGCGCAGCAGCGCGTAGTCCGCCTCGGCGGCGGCCGGCAGCGCGCGGACCTGCACCAGAACCGGCAGGTCGCGCAGCGGGGGCAGGCGCATCTGATCCGCGACGACGGCGCGCAGCCGCCGCTTCACCCGGTTGCGGGTCACCGCGTTCCCCACGGCCTTGGACACGACGAACCCGGCCCGCGGCCGAGGGGCGCTCGGCGACGTGGACCGGGTCTGATCGGGGTCCGTGGCGACGCTCACCACGACGGTGCGCCGACCCGCGCGGGTGCCGGTGCGACCGAGGTGACGGAACTCCGCGGGCGTGCGGACGCGACGGTCACGGGGCAGCACGGGGCGCGCCGTCCCTGGACCGAGGTCCTCAGGCGGACAGCTCGGCGCGGTTCTTGCCGCGGCGAGCGGACAGGATGGCGCGGCCGGCGCGGGTGCGCATGCGGGCACGGAAGCCGTGCTTGCGGGCACGACGGCGGTTGTTGGGCTGGAACGTGCGCTTGGTCACTGTGATCTCTCCACGACGTGTTGTGTGCCTTCGACCGTCGACCTGAGCAGGTGGACCAGGGGGAAGGACCGGTGAGGCTCTGACATGAAATCCCCGGCGGGCACGATCAACCAACACCCGGGGGACCAGACAACTCTAGTGGCCGGGGTACGCAGGGGTCAAACGGGTGCGCGCGGATCCCGGACGCCCGTGGGCGCCCGGGACGGTCGTCCACAGGATGATAGGGGTTGTCCACCGTCTGTGCACAACCCTGTGGACAACCGTTAGACTCCGAGCACCGTCGTCCGTCTCGCGCAGCCGCCCCCGTCCTCGGGGACGTCTGTCCCAGGAAAGGAAGCCTCCGTGGTGGCAGACCAGGCCGTGCTCAGCTCGTGGCGCTCCGTCGTGGGCTCCCTCGAGGACGACGCGCGGGTCAGCGCCCGCCTCATGGGCTTCGTCTACCTGGCCCAGCCGCAGGGCCTCATCGGCAACACGCTCCTGCTGGCCGTGCCGAACGAGACCACCCGCGAGACCCTCCAGGGCACCCAGGTGGCCGACGCCCTCACGGACGCCCTGACCCAGGAGTTCCGCGAGGAGATCCTGCTGGCCATCTCGATCGATGCGAACCTGCAGCCGCCGCGGACCCCCTCCTCCGAGGCCCGCCGCTCCTCCCTCGCCGGCGGGCCGTCCGACGCCGCGGCGCCGGACGTCGAGCTGCCCCCGGCCGCGACCGCCGCCACCTCCCGCCGCGCCGTCGCCGAGGAGCTGCCGGGCTTCCGCATCGAGCCGCCGGCCGACGTCGTGCCCGCCGCGAACGCGGCCCCGAGCGGGAACGGCAAGCCGACTCCCGCGCCGCCGTCGACGTCCGCGGAGACCAGCCGCCTCAACGACCGCTACCACTTCGAGACGTTCGTGATTGGCTCGTCCAACCGGTTCGCGCACGCCGCCGCGAACGCGGTGGCCGAGGCGCCGGCGAAGGCGTACAACCCGCTGTTCATCTACGGCGAGTCCGGCCTGGGCAAGACGCACCTACTGCACGCGATCGGGCACTACGCCCGCCGCCTCTACCCGGGCCTGCGGGTGCGGTACGTGAACTCGGAGGAGTTCACCAACGACTTCATCAACTCCATCCGCCACGACGAGGGCGCCTCGTTCAAGCAGGTCTACCGCAACGTGGACATCCTGCTGATCGACGACATCCAGTTCCTGGCGGACAAGGAGGCGACGGTCGAGGAGTTCTTCCACACCTTCAACACGCTCTACAACAACAACAAGCAGGTGGTCATCACCTCGGACCTGCCGCCCAAGCAGCTCTCCGGGTTCGAGGACCGGCTGCGCTCCCGCTTCGAGTGGGGGCTGATCACGGACATCCAGCCGCCGGACCTCGAGACGCGCATCGCGATCCTCCGGAAGAAGGCGGAGGCCGAGGGGCTCGTGGCCCCGCCGGAGGCGCTGGAGTACATCGCCTCGCGCATCTCCACGAACATCCGCGAGCTCGAGGGCGCGCTGATCCGCGTGACCGCGTTCGCCTCGCTCAACCGGCAGACCGTGGACATCGAGCTGGCCGAGCATGTGCTCAAGGACCTGATCACGGACGAGACGGCGCACGAGATCACCCCGGAGCTGATCCTGCACGCCACGGGGGAGTACTTCAATCTCACCCTCGAGGAGCTGACCAGCAAGTCCCGCACCCGCACGCTGGTGACGGCGCGGCAGATCGCCATGTACCTGCTGCGCGAGCTGACCGAGATGTCCCTGCCCAAGATCGGCCAGGTCCTGGGCGGCCGCGACCACACCACCGTCATCCACGCGGACCGCAAGATCCGCGAGCTGATGGCCGAGCGGCGGACGATCTACAACCAGGTCACCGAGCTCACCAACGAGATCAAGCGGAAGCAGCGCGGCGCCTGAGCCACCCGCTGTCCCACCCTCGAGTCCCGGTTCGAACCTTCGACCGGGACTCGAGCCTTCTTCCACATTGTCCACCGGTGTGGACAACTCTGTGGAGAACCCCCGGTGCTGTGGACAACCTCCGCCCCTGTGGATGGCGGAATCAGGCCGCTCACGCCGCGTCCACACCCCTGGGGACGACGACGGTGCACAGGCTGGTGAATCACACGGGTGTCATTCGATGGTCCACACGTATCCACAGATCTCCACAGCCGAAAACCGCATGATCTCGCGGATTTCGACGGGTGTGGACGTGCCCTGTGGACAGGAATGTGGACAACTGGGGGGTGGATCCGGGGACGAGTCTGGACAACTCCGGTCGGGCCTGTGCAGAGCGGGGGAGGGCCTCCGGGGCTCGTCCACACCGGATGCACACCCCGAACGAGCGGGCGTCCACACGGTTCCCCCAGCCGAATCCGCATGGTGACGCGGCAGAACGGCGTTCTCCACAGGATCCACACCCGCTACCACTCCTTCTGATCCCCCTGGAGAGATCCCGCCAAGCAACATCATCTCCGCCGCCCCTCACCGAGCTGAGCGCCTCGAGGGCCCGGGCTGCGCCCGGGCGCCCGAGATCCGTGGAATCACACCGCTGTCATTCGTCGGCGACCTGACACCCGCCGCGCGGACCGCCTATGCTGAGGCCCGCGTGTCGCCGTTCCCCCCGGGCCCGCAACCCCCGTCATCACCCCCAGAGAGGCAGTGCAGCTCGTGAAGTTCACCGTCGAACGCGACATCCTCACCGACGCCGTCTCCTGGGCCGCACGCTCCCTGTCCCCGCGCCCGCCGGTGCCGGTGCTCTCGGGCCTGCTGATCACGGCCGAGGCCGGCGTCGTGTCCATCGCGAGCTTCGACTACGAGACCTCCGCGCGCCTGGAGATCGAGGCCGACGTCGAGACCGCGGGCCAGGTGCTCGTCTCCGGCCGCCTGCTGAACGACATCGTCCGCTCCCTGCCGCAGGCCCAGGTCACGGTGGAGCTCGACGGCGGCAAGGTGCTCGTCACCTGCCGCTCCTCCCGCTTCGCCCTGGCCACGATGCCCGTGGGCGACTACCCGGCCCTGCCCGAGCTGCCGGCCCCCGCGGGCACCGTGGACGGCGCCGCGTTCGCCCACGCCGTCGCCCAGGTCACCGTCGCCGCCTCCAAGGACGACACCCTGCCGATCCTCACCGCCGTGAAGGTGGAGATCGAGGGCGACACCATGACCTTCCTGGCCACGGACCGCTACCGGCTGGCCATGAAGGAGATCCGCTGGACCCCGGCGGACCCGTCCCTCTCGACGTCGCTGCTCATCAAGGCGCGCACGCTCACCGAGGTCGCCAAGTCCCTCGGCTCCGGCGGCGACCTGGAGATCCTCCTCGGTCAGACCGCCGACCTCGTGGGCTTCGCCTCCGGTGGCCGCCGCACCACCTCCGTGCTCGTGGACGGCGAGTACCCCAAGATCCGCTCGCTCTTCCCCGAGTCCAGCCCCATCCAGGCCGTGGTGGACACCGCCGCCCTGGTCGAGGCGTCCCGCCGCGTCGCCCTCGTGGCCGAGCGCAACACCGCCCTGCGCATGGTGTTCACGGAGGGCCAGGTCACCCTGGACGCCGGCACCGGCGATGACGCGAGCGCCAACGAGTCCGTGCCGTGCACGCTCGAGGGCGAGGACATCACCGTGGCGTTCAACCCGTCCTACCTCTCCGAGGGCCTGGCCGTGGTGGACCAGCCGCAGGTGCGCTTCGCCTTCACGTCCGCG
Source organism: Micrococcus sp. PSi08 (assembly GCF_054960655.1). NCBI lineage: Bacteria > Bacillati > Actinomycetota > Actinomycetes > Micrococcales > Micrococcaceae > Micrococcus > Micrococcus sp. PSi08. The sequence goes on from NZ_JBHNYP010000007.1 coordinate 50,045, forward strand.
CCCAAGCCCGCCCTGCTCACCGGCGTGAACCAGGAGGACGGCGTCGTCTCCGACTACCGCTACCTCGTGATGCCGGTGCGCATCGCCTGACGCAGGGGGCCGGACGCACCCGTGTACCTGTCCCACCTCACCGTCGCGGACTTCCGGTCCTACCGCTGGGCCGACCTGGAGCTGACGCCGGGGTCCACGGTGCTGCTCGGGGCCAACGGGGTGGGCAAGACCAACCTCGTGGAGGCGATCGGCTACCTCGGCGCCCAGCAGTCCCACCGGGTCAGCTCGGACGCGCAGCTCGTGCGCTTCGGCCGGGACCGGGCCCGGATGGCCGGGCGCGTGCACCGCGGTTCCCGCACCGTCGCCCTCGAGCTGGAGATCCTGCCGGGCCGGTCCAACCGGGTGGCCATCAACCGCGGCGCCCCCGTGCGGGCGAAGGAGGGCCTCGGGATCCTGCGCACCGTGGTCTTCGCCCCGGAGGACCTCAGCCTCGTGACGGGGGAGCCGGGCGGCCGCCGTCGTCTCCTCGACCAGCTCATGGTGCAGCTGCGTCCGGCGCTCGGCGAGGCCGCCGCCGACTACGAACGCGTGCTGCGTCAGCGCAACGCCCTGCTCAAGTCGGGCCGCGGCTCTCGCCGCTGGGGCCCGGAGGAGGACGCGACGCTCGCCGTCTGGGACGAGCACCTCTGCGCCGCCGGCGCCCGCCTGCTCCACGGCCGCCTGCACGTGCTGCGCCTGCTGGCCCGCCCCCTCCAGGAGATGTATGCGGCGCTGACGAACGGCTCCAAGGCCGCGGCCTACGCCTACGAGTCCACCGTCCCGCTGGCCCGCGGCACCCACGCGGAGGTCCCGGCCGTGGCGGACCTGGCCGCGGACATGCGCCGGACGCTCGAGGCCCAGCGGGAGGAGGAACGGGCACGGGCGCTGACCCTGGTGGGCCCCCACCGGGACGAGCTCGCCCTCTTCCTGGGCCCGGCGCCCGCGCGCGGCTACGCCTCCCATGGGGAGACATGGTCGCTGGCGCTCGCCCTGCGCATGGCGGCCTACGACGTGCTCGTGGCCGACGACCCGGACCCCGACGCCCGCCCCGTCCTGATCCTGGACGACGTGTTCGCGGAGCTCGACGCCGCCCGTCGTCGCCGCCTCGCCGCGCTCGTCCACCGGGCCGAGCAGGTGATCGTCACGGCCGCCGCACTCGAGGACGTCCCCGAGGAGCTCACGGCCCACCGCGTGCTCATCCGCCAGGACGCGGAGGGCTCCGAGGCCGTGGCCGCCGCGGCCCCCGTGGAGGGCGACATCCGCGAGCCCCGGCGCGAGGGCGGGGCCGATGGCTGAGACCCCCGCCCCGTTCGAGCCGGACCGGCCGGACCTGGCGCTCGTACAGCTGCGCCGGGTCCGCGAGGCCGCCCGGGAGCGGGGCGAGGCGCCGCTGCGGGCGCGGGGGACGGGCGCGGGCCTGGCCGGGGCCATGGCGGGCACGACGGCGGCCGGCCGGGAGCGGCAGGACCGTCGGCGCCCGTTCGGGGGTGCGGACCGGGACCCGGCCACGGTGTCCACCGTGTTCGGCCGACTGATCCGCGATCGCGGCTGGTCCACCCCCGTGGCGGTCGGCTCCGTGCTCACCCGCTGGGCCGAGCTGGTGGGGCCGGAGATCGCGCTGCACTGTCGCCCGGAGAGCTTCGAGGACTCCGTGGTGCGGGTCCGGACGAGCTCCACCGCGTGGGCCACGCAGCTGCGCCTGATGAGCCCCGTGCTCCTGCAGCGCTTCGACGAGGCGCTCGGGCCCGGCGTCGTGACCCGCATCGAGGTGGCGGGGCCCCAGGCCCCGAGCTGGCGCAGGGGGCCGCGCACCGTGCGCGGCGGACGCGGGCCGCGCGACACCTACGGCTGAGTCCGCGGCCATCCGCGCGGCGCCCGACGACGACCCGGACGCGGCGAGGCCATGGGCGCCGCTCTAGCGCGGTCACAGGGTCGGTGACGGCCCGGGAGGCATAGGCGGTCTCCTGCGCGCGTCCTGAGCCGTGTCCCTGGCCGCTGAGCGGGTGTTCTCCCGCGGCGGACCCCCGTCGATGCGGGCCCTCGGGGTGTCAGGCGGTACACTGGGACCAGTGAGAGGGGGCCGGCCGTCGTCCGTCCCCCGCCCCCGTGGATCTGCGGGAGCGTGTCGCGTGCCGGTCCTGTCCGGGCGGCGTCGCGCGCCTGCGCGCGGGTCGACCCTGCCGCCGACGTCCGAGGAAGTGAGCCACCCGTGGTTGACGCCATGCCCGAGAACCCCGCGGAGGAGCCGACCGCCGCGTCGGCCGCGCCGAACCCGGAGGCCGTGCCGGACGCCGTCGGGCAGCCCGAGGCCCCGGTGAAGGACCGGAAGGTGCCCGGTGAGTACGGCGCCAGCGCCATCACCGTGCTCGAGGGCCTCGAGGCCGTCCGCAAGCGCCCCGGCATGTACATCGGCTCCACCGGCCCGCGGGGCCTGCATCACCTCGTGTACGAGGTCGTGGACAACTCCGTGGACGAGGCGCTGGCCGGCTACGCCACCGGCATCGACGTCACGCTGCAGGCCGACGGCGGCGTGCGCGTGGCGGACGACGGCCGCGGCATCCCCGTGGACCTGCACCCCACCGAGGGGAGGCCGACCGTCGAGGTCGTCATGACGATCCTGCACGCCGGCGGCAAGTTCGGCGGCGGCGGCTACGCCGTCTCGGGCGGCCTGCACGGCGTGGGCATCTCCGTGGTCAACGCGCTCTCCCGCCGCGTGGACACCGAGGTCCGCCGTCAGGGGCACGTGTGGCGCATGTCCTTCGCGGACGGCGGCGTGCCCCAGGGCGAGCTGGTCAAGGGTGAGGCCACGGACGCCACGGGCACCGTGCAGACGTTCTACCCGGACGCGGAGATCTTCGACTCGATCGAGTTCGACTACGAGACCCTGCGCGCCCGCTTCCAGCAGATGGCCTTCCTCAACAAGGGCCTGCGCATCACCCTCACGGACGAGCGCGTCCAGGAGTCCAACGAGGTCGTCGACGACGAGATCGCGGGCGAGGGCGCCGCCGGCGAGGACGTCGCGGAGAACGGCCTGGCGGAGGACACGGAGCAGGAGCCCCAGCGCCGCTCCGTCACCTACCTGTACGAGAACGGCCTGCTCGACTACGTCCAGCACCTCAACTCCGCCAAGAAGGTCGAGTACGTCCACGACGACGTCATCGCCTTCGAGGCCGAGGACTTCTCGGACGGCCGCTCCATGGCCGTCGAGGTGGCCATGCAGTGGACCTCCGCCTACTCGGAGTCCGTGCACACCTACGCGAACACGATCAACACCCACGAGGGCGGCACCCACGAGGAGGGCTTCCGCGCCGCGCTGACCTCCTTGGTCAACCGGTACGCGCGGGAGAAGGAGATCCTCAAGCCCAAGGAGGACAACCTCTCGGGCGAGGACATCCGCGAGGGCCTGACCGCCGTGATCTCTGTGAAGCTCTCCGAGCCGCAGTTCGAGGGCCAGACCAAGACCAAGCTCGGCAACTCCGAGGCCCGCGGGTTCGTGTCCAAGGCGGTCACGGACCACCTCGGCGACTGGTTCGAGCGCAATCCGGGGCCGGCCAAGGAGATCATCCGCAAGGCCATCATGGCCTCGCACGCCCGCCTGGCCGCCCGCAAGGCCCGGGACAACGCCCGCCGCAAGTCCCCGCTGGAGTCCTTCGGCATGCCCGGCAAGCTGGCCGACTGCTCCTCGAAGGACCCCGAGCGCTGCGAGGTGTACATCGTGGAGGGCGACTCCGCCGGCGGTTCGGCCAAGCAGGGCCGCAACCCGGAGACGCAGGCCATCCTGCCGCTGCGCGGCAAGATCCTGAACGTGGAGCGCGCCCGCCTGGACAAGGCCCTCGGCAACGCCGAGATCCAGTCGATGATCACGGCGTTCGGCACCAACATCGGCGAGGAGTTCGACATCTCCAAGCTGCGGTACCACAAGATCGTGCTCATGGCGGACGCGGACGTGGACGGCCAGCACATCACCACGCTCCTGCTGACCGTGCTGTTCCGGTACATGCGCCCGCTCATCGAGGCCGGCCACGTGTTCCTCGCGCAGCCGCCGCTGTACCGCATCAAGTGGTCCAACGCCCCGCACGACTACGTGTTCTCGGACGAGGAGCGCGACGCCGCCGTCGAGGCCGGCCTGGCCAAGGGCTGGCGCTACCCCAAGGACAACGGCGTGCAGCGCTACAAGGGCCTGGGCGAGATGAACTACCAGGAGCTGTGGGACACCACCATGGACCCGGAGCACCGCACCCTGCTGCAGGTGACCATGGAGGACGCCGCCGCCGCGGACGCCGTCTTCTCCATGCTGATGGGCGAGGACGTGGAGTCCCGCCGCAGCTTCATCCAGCAGAACGCCAAGGACATCCGCTTCCTGGACGTCTGAGCCGGACCCGCAGACCTGCCTGAGTCGACCACCCTCCCCGCCTGAGGGGAGCACGAGAGGACCCGCGTGAGCGACGAGACCACCCCCCAGACCCCGGACGAGCCCGTCGAGGGCGCCCCGACCCCGCAGCCCCCGCAGACCGGCCTGGACATCGAGGTGGAGCACTACGTGCTCCCCGAGGGCGCCGCCGACAAGGTCGAGCCCGTCGACCTCGAGTCGGAGATGAAGCGCTCGTACCTGGACTACGCGATGGCCGTGATCGTCGGCCGCGCGCTGCCGGACGTGCGCGACGGCCTCAAGCCCGTGCACCGTCGCGTGCTCTACGCGATGTACGACGGCGGCTACCGCCCGGACCGCGCGTTCAACAAGTCCGCCCGCGTGGTGGGCGACGTGATGGGCAACTACCACCCGCACGGCGACACCGCGATCTACGACGCCCTCGTGCGCCTCATCCAGGACTGGGTCCAGCGCTACCCGCTGGCGCTCGGCCAGGGCAACTTCGGCTCCCCGGGCAACGACGGCGCGGCCGCCCAGCGCTACACCGAGACCAAGATGGCCCCGCTGGCCATGGAGATGGTCCGGGACATCGACGAGGACACCGTCGACATGCAGGACAACTACGACGGCAAGCAGCAGGAGCCCGTCGTCCTGCCCGCCCGGTACCCGAACCTGCTGGTCAACGGCTCCTCGGGCATCGCCGTCGGCATGGCCACGAACATCCCGCCGCACAACATGCGCGAGGTGGCCGCGGGCGTGCAGTGGTACCTCGAGCACCCCGAGGCCACTCGCGAGGAGCTGCTCGAGGCGCTCCTGGCCCGCGTGCACGGCCCCGACTTCCCCACGGGCGCCCAGATCCTGGGCCGCAAGGGCATCGAGGAGGTCTACCGGACCGGCCGCGGCCCCATCACCATGCGCGCCGTGGTCAACGTGGAGGAGATCCAGGGCCGCACGTGCCTCGTGGTCACCGAGCTGCCCTACATGACCAACCCGGACAACCTGGCCGCGAAGATCGCGGAGATGGTGCGGGACGGCAAGATCAGCGGCATCGCGGACATGCGCGACGAGACCTCCGGCCGCACCGGCCAGCGCCTGGTGATCGTGCTCAAGCGCGACGCCGTCGCCAAGGTGGTGCTGAACAACCTCTACAAGCACACCGAGCTGCAGTCGAACTTCTCGGCCAACATGCTCGCGCTCGTGGACGGCGTGCCGCGCACCCTGTCCCTGGACGGCTTCGTGCACCACTGGGTGAAGCACCAGATCGACGTGATCGTGCGCCGCACCGCGTTCCGCAAGCGCAAGGCCGAGGAGCGCGCGCACATCCTGCGCGGTCTGCTCAAGGCCCTGGACATGCTGGACGAGGTCATCGCGACCATCCGCCGCTCGGCCTCGGCGGACGTGGCCCGCGAGGCCCTCAAGGAGCTCCTGGACATCGACGACGTCCAGGCCCAGGCCATCCTGCAGATGCAGCTGCGCCAGCTCGCTGCCCTGGAGTCCCGGAAGATCCAGGACGAGTACGACGACCTCATGGCGAAGATCGCCGAGTACAACCGGATCCTGGAGTCCCCGCAGCGTCAGCGCGAGGTCATCTCCGAGGAGCTCGCCGAGATCGTGGCCAAGCACGGCGACGACCGCCGCACCGAGATCATGGCCGGCTTCGACGGCGACATGTCCATCGAGGACCTGATCCCCGAGGAGGAGATGGTCGTCTCCATCACCCGCGGCGGCTACGTCAAGCGCACCCGGATCGACCAGTACCGGTCCCAGGCGCGCGGCGGCAAGGGCGTGCGCGGGGCGACGCTGCGCGGCGACGACGTCGTCGAGCACTTCCTCACCGTGTCCACGCACCACTGGCTGCTGTTCTTCACGAACTTCGGCCGCGTGTACCGCATCAAGACGTACGAGCTGCTCGAGGCCGGCCGCGACGCGAAGGGCCAGCACGTGGCCAACCTGCTCGCGTTCCAGCCGGACGAGCGGATCGCCCAGATCCAGCCGCTCGTGGACTACGGCCGGGCCCCGTACCTCGTGCTCGCCACGCGCGGCGGCCTCGTGAAGAAGACGCCGCTGCTGGACTACGACACGAACCGCACCGCCGGCCTGATCGCGATCAAGCTGCGCGAGGGGGACGAGCTGGTCTCGGCCCGCGTGGTCTCACCCGACGACGACCTCATCCTGATCTCGCACAAGGGCCAGTCCCTGCGGTTCACCGCCACGGACGAGGCGCTGCGTCCCATGGGCCGTGCGACCTCGGGCGTGACCGGCATGAAGTTCCGCGACGACGACTCCCTGCTGACGATGGACGTGGTGGAGGAGGACGGCTACGTCTTCACCGTCACGGACGGCGGCTTCGCCAAGCGCACCCACGTGGACGAGTACCGCCTGCAGAACCGCGGCGGCCTCGGCATCAAGGTCGCCAAGCTCGTGGACGACCGCGGCGAGCTCGCCGGCGGTCTCGTGGTGCGCGAGGACCAGGAGGTCCTCGTGGTGATGGCCTCGGGCAAGGTGGTGCGCTCCGCCGTCGCCGGCGTGCCGGCCAAGGGCCGCGACACGATGGGCGTGATCTTCGCCAAGCCGGACAAGCGGGACCGGATCGTCGCCGTCACCCTGAACAATGAGCAGGAGATGGAGGCGAAGGCGGACGCCGAGGCCGAGGCGGGGCCGGATGTACCCTTGGACGCAGACATCGACCCGACCGACCCCGTAGCCGCACCGGAGGACGCCCTGACGCAGGACGCCGGTGAGGGTGCAGACGGAGGAGAGCAGTGAGCACGTCCGCGTCGTCGCGTCCCGGCCAGGGGCGGAGCACCGGGAAGGCCGCCGAGCCGCGGTCCGGCCGCCCGGTGCGCAAGGCCAGCGGGTCCTCGCAGGAGGACCTGGTCCGCGCCGTCCCGAAGGCCAAGGTGCGCCGCGCCCGCCTGGTCCTGACCCGGGTGGACCCGTGGTCCGTGCTGAAGCTGGCGTTCCTGCTCTCGGTGGCGCTGGGCATCCTCACGGTGGTGGCGGCGGTGGCGCTGTACTCGCTGTCCGACGTCCTCGGGATCTTCGACAGGGTCAACGACGTGATCGGCACCGTGCTCGGCTCCGAGGCCGGGCGCTACACCGTGGCGTCCCTGGCCCCGCTGAGCACCGTGACCTCGCTGGCCACCGTGCTGGCCGTGGTCAACGTCATCCTGCTGACCGCCCTGGCCACCGTGGCCGCGCTGCTCTACAACCTCTGCGCGAGCCTCGTGGGCGGCATCGGCGTCACGCTGACGGACGACTGAGCCGACCTTCGCCGACGCCCCGCGCGGATTTGCGCGGGGCGTCGGCGTTCCTGTACAGTCATCTCCTGTTGTGAACGGCGTCAGCCGTGAGCGACGGTGAGGGCGTATAGCTCAGGCGGTTAGAGCGCTTCGCTGATAACGAAGAGGTCCCAAGTTCAAGTCTTGGTACGCCCACTCCCACCACACAGAGCCCCGGTCCGCTGGGGCTCCGTTCGTCTCCGGAGGTCTTCCCATGGGTCGACTGGCACGCGTGGCCCTCGTGGTCAGCGCCGCGGCAGCCGCCTATGGGGCGCGTCTCTGGCGGGAGAACAGTGCGGGGAAGGACGTCTGGGCCACGGCCACGGACGACCTGCCGGAGGACGCCGACGGCGTCGAGCCGGCACCGGAGGACTGACCCGTCCTCACGGGGGCATGGCGCAATTGGTAGCGCACCTGCTTTGCAAGCAGGGGGTTAGGGGTTCGAGTCCCCTTGCCTCCACCGAAGAAGGGCCCGGGAGTCGTGAGATTCCCGGGCCCTTTCGTATGCCCAGGGTGGCCGCCGGCGCCGGCACCGTGGGCAGAAACCGGCGACCCGGGGGCTCCTGGGGCACAAACCGCAGGACTTCGGGCCCCGTGGGCAGAAGAGAGGGCGTTTCTGCCCACGGAGGGACGGGGATGGCCTGCCCCGAACCCCCGCCGCCGGACCCGCCCACCGTGCCCGCCGTCGTCGTGCGTGGTGTTGGATGGTCCGGTGAACACCACCATCGACACCCCGTCCCCCGACCGACCCGCCTCTGGGCAGGGCACTCCGGCCTACGCCCGGGTGCCCGCGAGCTACTACGACATCTTCGTGGGCGTCTTCATCGCCCTCCTGATCCTCTCCGGCGTCACCGCGGCCAAGCTCTTCTACGGCCCCACCGTCCCGGTCATCTCGGACCTCTTCTACGACGGCGGCCCCCTCATCTTCGACGGCGGCGCCTTCCTGTTCCCGTTCGCGTACATCGTCGGCGACATCCTCGCCGAGGTGTACGGCTGGCGCCGGGCCCGCCGCGCCATCGTCCTCGGCTTCGCGATGCTCGTGCTCGCCGCCCTCACCTACACAGTGGTCTCCTGGACCACGCCCGTCGAGGGCTTCGAGGTGTGGGACCAGGCCCTCGCGCCCATGCTGCGGATCACCGTGGCCGGCTTCGTCGCGTTCCTCGTGGGCTCCCTGCTCAACGCGTCCATCGTGGTCCGCCTCAAGGAGCGCATGAGGGAACGGCACGTGGCGTTCCGGCTCATCCTCTCGACCGTGGTCGGCCAGTTCTTCGACACCCTGATCTTCTGCACCATCGCCTACGCCGGCACCATCTCGCTGCTGGAACTGGCGAACTACACGGTGACCGGCTTCGCGTACAAGACTCTCGTGGAGATCCTCATCGTGCCGGTGACCCTGCTCGTCATCCGCGCCCTCAAGCGCCGGGAGCCCACCTACCGGGCACCCGGCTTCGAGATCCACCGCGACGACGATCCCGCCCTCGCCCCGGCCGCGTCCCGCTGACCCGCACGGGCCCCGGCGCGGCCGCGCCGGGGCCCGTCCGTCGCGCGCACCCCGCCCACCGGCTACCGTCGGTGCCATGGGCAAGGACCTCTTCGAGCACGAGCAGCAGCAGACCCTCAGCCGTGAGCAGGCCGCCGCACGCCTACGCGACCTCGCCGACCAGCTCTCCCGGCAGAACGAGGTGCGGGTCGAGCACGGCGGCCGTGACGTCGTCGTCACCGTCCCGGACCGCGTGGGCCTCGAGGTGGAGCTCGAGGTCGAGGACGGCGGCGACGCCGAGCTGGAGATCACCCTCAGCTGGTGACCGGCCCCGGGGCGGCCGCTGCCTCCCCGTGCTTCAGAACGTCCAGGGCTCCCCGGGGGCCAGACGCCGGTAGTCGGTCACGCCCTCGGCGAGCCCCGAGAGCACCCCGTCCACCACGCCCTTGCCGTCCTCGCTGAGGATGCCGTCGTGGATGGGGCGGGTGTGCGTCGCCGCGATGGCCCGCATCTGGTCCACCACGTCCGCGATGCGCAGCCACGGCGCCGCGGCGGGCAGCAGGAGCACCTCGACGTCGGCGTCCGGCACCGTGAACGAGTCGCCGGGGTGCAGCACGGCCCCGTCCACGAGGTAGGACACGTTGACCGGGCGCGGGACCTCGGCGTGGATCACCGCGTGCTCCCCGCCGAGCACCTCCACCCGGAAGCCGGCGGCCTCGAACGTCTCCCCGGGCACGGCCGTGTGCACGTGTCCGGCGTCGAGTCCCGCCTCCGCCAGCGGCCCCGTCAGATCCCGTGGCGCCCACACGTGCGCCTCCGTGCCGGCCACGGCCCTGGCCAGCTGCTCGGGGACCACGTGGTCCGGGTGGCCGTGCGTCACGAGGACGGCATCCGCGCCGTCCAGCACCGCCGCGTCGCTGAACGCGCCGGGGTCGAACGCGAGGCGCCGACCGGCCTTCTCGAGGCGGACGGCCGAGTGGCCGAAGAGGGTCAGGGTCGTGCTCATGCAGATCACTCCTCCGCCCGGCGTCGGGATCCCGGGCGCTCCCAGCCTCCCGCGCGCTCCCGGCGGTGGACAAGGCCCGCGCCCCGTTCGACGGCGGCCCACCGGCTCCCGCCCCGACCTGCGCCCGGACGCGCGCCGGCCCGCGCCCCCTCGGTCCTGCCGAGGATGCGCGGGCCGGTCGCCGTCCGCTGCGCGCTCAGAGCGCGGGGGAGCGGGTCAGCGCTGCTGCCCGGGCTGGACGCCCAGCACCTTCGCGTTGGCGGCGGCCACCGGGTCCGGCGTGGCGGTGTCCACCCGCACGCCCTGACCCGCCGCGGCCGAGCCGGCCTCGGCCACGACCTTCTGCTGCTGGGCGTAGGGGTTGTTGGCCTCCACCACCGGGATGTTCGCGGTGATCGGGCCCGGCACCGGGGCGGTCCACGGATCCTGCACCGGCTTGGTCAGGCGCCACAGGGCGAAGCCGGCGCCGGCGGCGGCGGCCGCCATGCCCGCGACGATCCAGGCGCGGCCGCCCGAGCGGGAGGCCCGGCGACCGGCGGCACGGTTCAGGTCCTTCTCGGCGGCGCCGGCGTACTGCTCGGCGCCCTGGCGCAGGCGCTTCACGATCGCCTTGTCCCCGGTGAGCTTGATCAGGGCCTGCTCCAGGGCGTCCGGGACCTCGACGTCGTGGGCGGTCTTGCGGGCGTGCGCGGCGCCGTCGGCCAGGCGGGCGGCGGCCACGGGGAGGACCTCCTCCTTGCGGCGCTGGGCGTAGTCGCCGGCGTCGGCCAGGCGGGCCTGCACCTGCGGGGCCACCTTCCCGCCCTGCTCCTGCAGCGCGGACAGACCCGTGGCGAGGAGGCCGGCGAGGGTCAGGCCGCCCGCGGCGGCGGCGTCCTTGGCCTGGCCGGCGCGGTCGCTGAACAGGGCGGCGGACCGCTGCGCGTCCTTGCGGGCGCCCTTGGCGGCCTTCTTCGCGTCCTTGCGCAGGCCCTGGGCGGCCTGGCGGCCGTCCCGGCGCAGCTGCTTGGCCTTGCGGCCCCCACGACGGCGGCCCTTCTTCGCGGCCTTCTCAGCGTCCTTGCGCGCCGCGGCGAACTGCTGCTGCACCTCGTGGCCGGCGTCCTGCGCCTGGGCCTGCAGGTGCTCGAGGAAGTCCTGGACGGTGTCCACGCCCTTGGCGACGGCGGGGGCCAGCAGCCCGTACTGGTGCGCGACGGCCTCGCCGGCCTTCCGCGCCCCGCGCTCGACCATGGGGCCGTACTCCTTCTTGGCGTCCTGGGCCTTGCGGCGGCCCTCCTCGGCCGCGGCGGAGCCGCCGATCAGCCCGTAGGCCGCGGCCACCTCGCTCCAGGCGCGGGTGGACTCCACCTTCGGGGCGGCCCAGTGGCGCAGGTTCTCCGCCTGGCGTGCGACGAACGCGTTCGCGCCGCCGTCGTGCTGGATCTCGTCGTGCAGGGTCGTGCGAGCCATGTGATGCCTCCCGTGAGTTCTGGATGGTCGTTGAACGCGGTGGTCCTCGAGGCCCAGCCTAGTGGCCGACCCCCGCCGTGGCACGGGTCCCGGCACGCCGGGAGTGCGTACGCCGATCGCGGAAGACCCGCCCCCGGACGGCGGGATCCGGACGGCCCGCCGCCGCGGATGGAACAATGGGGCGCATGGCGAACAAGACGCACACCGCGACCATCCACACGAACCACGGCGACATCGTCGTCGAGCTGTTCGGCAACCACGCCCCGAAGACCGTGAAGAACTTCGTGGGTCTCGCCACCGGCGAGCAGGAGTGGACCCACCCGCAGACCGGTGAGAAGAACAACGGCGCCCCGCTGTACTCCGGCACCGTGTTCCACCGCATCATCAAGGACTTCATGATCCAGGGCGGCGACCCGCTCGGCATGGGCATCGGCGGCCCCGGCTACCAGTTCGGCGACGAGATCCACCCCGAGCTGCAGTTCGACCGTCCCTACCTGCTGGCCATGGCCAACGCCGGCCCCGGCACCAACGGCTCGCAGTTCTTCATCACCTCCGTGCCCACCGGCTGGCTCAACGGCAAGCACACCATCTTCGGCGAGGTGAAGGACGAGGCCTCCCAGAAGGTCGTGGACGAGCTCAACGCCGTCGCCACCGATCCCCGTGACCGCCCGCTCGAGGACGTCGTCATCGAGTCCATCGACATCGACGAGGCCTGAGCAGCCCCTCGGTGAGCACCACCCCCTCTGACCCGCACGGCCCGGACTCCGCGGACGGCACACCCCCGGTGTGCCCGCGGCATCCGGGCCGTGCCGCGTATGTGCGCTGCGCCGTCTGCCGGCGCCCCGCGTGCCTCGACTGCCAGCGTCCCGGCTCCGCGGCCGGACCGGTCTGCGTGGACTGTGCGTCCGGCGTCGTGGCCGGCCCTGCTCCGACGGTGGCTCCCGCCGGCGCCGCCGCGTCGGTCCCGGTCCGACGGCGGACGGGCTTCGCCGCCTCGCCCGTCACCTGGATCCTGCTGGCGGTCACGGCGGTGGTCTACGCGGCGCAGTGGCTGACCCGGGATCAGGCGTCCGGCGTGACCGAGGCGCTCTGGTACGCCGGGCTCTACACGTCCCCGTACGGCATGGAGCCGTGGCGGATGGCCTCCTACGCGCTCGTGCACGACGTCTCCGGTCCCACACACCTGCTGCTGAACATGCTCGCGCTGTGGGTGATCGGGCGCGTGCTCGAGCCCGCGCTGGGCTGGTGGCGGTTCCTCGCCCTCTACGTGCTCTCCGCCGTGGGCGGTGCGGTGTTCGCGCTGTGGGTCTCGGACCCGCTGCAGCCCGTCGTCGGGGCGTCCGGCGCCGTGTACGGCATGTTCGCGGCCCTGTTCCTGCTCACCCGGGTGCGGGGCGGCCAGGTGCGCTCGATCGCCATGCTGATCGGCCTGAACCTCGTGTTCTCGTTCCTGCTGCCCGGGGTGGCCTGGCAGGTGCACGTGGGCGGGCTGCTGACGGGCGCCGTCGTCGCCGTCGTGTTCTCCCTGGCCGGCGGGCTGCGCCCCGGGCGGGCGCGTGTGCCGTCCGTGGGCGCCCAGGCGGCCGGCCTCGTGGTCGTGGCGGCGGCGCTGGTGGCGCTCACGGTGCTCGGCGCCGCCCGGGTCACGGTGGCCGGCCTGCTCGGCTAGACCGTCGTCCCCGACCGTCCCCGGAGTTCTCCACAGGCGGGTGTGCACTTCTTCCCACAGGGGTGTCCACACCTGTGGACAACTCCGGGGACAACTCGTCTCCGGGCCGGATCGTGCGGATCCCTCATCCACAGGGTTGTCCACCACTGTGGAGAACTACACGCGTGTCATTCGCTCCAGCGGGACATCATCAGGAACCCGACGAGCGCGATGCCGAAGCCCACGAGGATGTTCCAGCCGCCGATCTGCACGATCGGGAAGAGGCCCTGGGTCAGGTAGTAGACGATGATCCAGAGCAGGCCGAGGATCAGCAGGCCGAACATCACGGCCTTGTACCCGGGGGAGAGGGGCTTCGGACCCGGGTCCACGTCCCCGAGGTCCGTCCGCACGGCGGAGCGGCTGCGGCGCGCGGCCTCGAGCTCCTCGCGCTTCCGACGGGCCGAGTCCTTGCGCTTGCCGGCGGGTGCTGCCACGGATCTTCTCCTCGGGTGGGGGGGTGGTGGGCGCCCCCACCGGCGGGGACCGGGGCGGGGACGGTATCCTGCTGACCTGCCCAGGACCGGGGTCAGCGACGTGCCCGGCCAGTCTATGCACCCCGCTCCCACGCGGCGGGGAGGAAAGAGCGCCCCCGTGCAGAGCCCCGAGGTCTCCGTCCTCGTCGTCGACAACTACGACAGCTTCGTCTACACCCTGGTGGGCTACCTTGAGCAGCTCGGGGCCCGCACCACCGTGATCCGCAACGACGAGGTCACCCCCGCCCGCGCCCTCGAGCTCGCGGCCGAGCACACGGCCGTGCTCATCTCGCCCGGGCCGGGCGCGCCCGCCGACGCCGGTGTCTCCCTCGACCTCATCCGCTCCGCCGCCGACGGCGGCCGCCCGCTCTTCGGGGTGTGCCTGGGGCACCAGGCCATCGCGGAGGCGTTCGGCGCCACCGTGACGCACGCGGAATCCCTCATGCACGGCAAGACGTCCCTGGTCCGCCACGGCGAGCACCCCATGTTCGAGGGCGTCCCCTCGCCGTTCACCGCCACCCGCTACCACTCGCTGGCCGCCGTGCGGCCCACCGTGGACGATGCGGTCCTGGAGATCACCGCCGAGACCGAGGACGGCGTCGTGATGGGACTGGCCCACCGCACCGCGCCCCTGTGGGGCGTGCAGTTCCACCCCGAGTCCGTGCTCACCGAGGGCGGCTACCGGATGCTCGGCAACTGGCTCGAGTCCGTGGGGCTCTCCGGGGCCGCCGAGCGCGGCGGCCGGCTCTCCCCCCTCGTCCGCCAGGACTGACCGGTCCCGGGGCCCGGTTCGCGGGTCCGACGGCGCCCCGTCCGCTCAGGTGGACGGCGGCGGATCGATCGAGGGCTCGGGCTCCGGCGTCAGCGTCGGCAGCGGGTCCACCGGCGTCGCGGTGGGCGACGTGCTCGGCGGCTGCCCGGTCGGCTCCGACGGGGCCGCCGACGTCGGTGACGGGCTCTGCGTCGGCGACGGCGTCGCGGTCGTCGTCGGCTCGGGGCTGGGCGTGGCCGAGGCGGACGGCGAGGGTGACGGCTCCGCGCTCTCGGAGGGCTCGGGGCTCTCCGTCGGCGGGGGGCTCGGTGATGCGGACGCCGACGGCGTGGGCTCGGGCGCCTCGCTGGATGGCGGGGCCGGCTCGGAGGGCTCGGCCGTGGGCGCGATCCACGAGGAAGCGGTCAGGGTCAGGGAGGAACGGTTGTCCACGCGGACGCCGGCGGGCGGATCCTGGGCCACGACCGTGCCGGTGTCGGTGGTCGCGCCGTCCTCGTCCTGGATCCGCACGCGCAGCTCGGGGGCGCTCAGCGCCAGCTGACGCCGCGCGTCCGGAGCGCTCATCCCCACCACGTCCGGCACGGCGACCATGCCGCTGGACAGGTGCAGCACCACGGAGGAGCCGGGCGGCACGTGCGTGCCCATCGCGGGGTCGGTGCGGGCGAGCAGCCCGCGCTCGAGTCGGCCGTCGTCCTGGTACTGCACGGAGGAGACACGCAGGCCCAGCCGTTCCAGCTCGCGGCGGGCCGCGTCCTCGGACAGCCCGTGCAGGGAGTCGGACAGCGCGATGCCCTCCTCGCCGCGGGACACCCGGATCCGCACCTCGGCCCCGCGGGGCACCTCCGTGCCCGTCGGCGGGTCGCTCTGGGTGACGGTCCCGTCCGGAGCGTCGGCCATGTACGCGGACGAGACGACGGCCACCAGGCCCGCGTCCTCGAGCGCCGCGACCGCCTCGTCCTGCTGCAGCCCCACCACCGCGGGCACCTCCACGGTGTTGCGCAGGGCCGCCGCGAGCCACGGCGCCAGGACCAGGGCCAGCGCGACCAGGACCGCGCCGGCCGCCAGGAGCGTGCGCCGGCGGAGGCGCCGGCGGACGCGACGGTGCGTGGCCGTCGCTGGCGCCGGCGTGTCCCCTTGCGGTTCGGGCCGGGGCGTCGCGGCCGCACCGGGCATCACCGGCTGGCCGACCGTCACCGGGCGGGGGCCGTCCATGGCGGCGGCGGCGGCAAGCTGCGCGGCGGAGGCGGCGCCGGGCAGTCCCGCACCCGCCACGGCATGGTTCGCCGCCTGGGGCTGTGCGGCGTCCGGCTCGGCCGGGACGGAGGGCGTCGGCCGGGTCAGCGGGACCGCGGCCATCGGCACGTCGGCCCCGTGCTCCGCGGCCGCGGCGCCCAGCACCGCGCCGCCCGCGCCGACGAGGGCGGGAGGGAAGGCATCGAGCGGCGGGGTGTGACGGCCGGGGCCGGCGTGCGGATCCGCCGCGGCCTCCTCGAGGGCCGCGAGGAACGCGGTGCCCGTGGGGAACCGGTCCTCCGGATCCTTGCGCAGGGCGCGCAGCACCACGGGGTCGAACGCGGGCGGCAGGTCGGGGTCGACGTCGGAGGGCGCCGGCGGCTCCTCGCGCACGTGTTGATAGGCCACGGCCAGCGGCGTGTCACCCGTGAAGGGGGGTCGGCCCGTGAGCAGCTCGAACAGCAGGCAGCCGGCCGCGTAGAGGTCGGCGCGGCCGTCCACGGTGCGGCCCGTCGCCTGCTCCGGGGCCAGGTAGAGGGCCGTGCCCACCACGGCCTGGGTCTGCGACGTGGTGGCGGAGGTGTCGGCCAGCGCATGGGCGATCCCGAAGTCCATGACCTTCACGGCGCCCGTCTCCGTGACCATGACGTTCGCGGGCTTCACATCGCGGTGGACGATGCCCTCCTCGTGCGCGTGCTCGAGCGCTTCCAGCACGCCCCGGGTCCAGGCCACGGCACGGTCCGTGCCCACGGCGCCCTCGGCGTGCAGGATCTCCCGCAGCGTCCGGCCGGAGACGAGCTCCATCACCAGGAACGGGCAGTCCACCGGATGGAGGCCGTCCTCGAGGGAGACCTCGCCCGTGTCGTACACGGAGACGATCGAGGGGTGGTTCAGGGAGGCCGCCGAGCGTGCCTCCTTGCGGAAGCGCGCCTGGAAGTGCGGGTCGCGCGCCAGGTCCCGGCGCATCAGCTTGACCGCCACCGGGCGGTGCAGCCGCAGGTCCTCGCCGCGGAAGACGTCCGCCATGCCCCCGCGCCCGATCAGCTCACCGATCCGGTACCGCCCGTTCAGGGTCCTCTGCTCGTCCACAGACACGTCCGCGTGCTCGTCCCGCCCGCCGCTCAGGCGGAGGGCGTGGCGTCGGCGGACGAGGCCTCCGCGCCACGCGCGTCAGCGGACGGGTCGGTGGTGGACTCGCCCGTCGGCGCCGTGGACTCGCCGGAGGACTCCGTCGTCGGATCCCCCGTGGGCGTCGTCGGCTCCTCGGACGGCTCCGGCGTGGGCTCCGGGTCGGCGGTGGCCGTCGGGGATTCGGCGGTGGGGGACGGGCTGGGCTCGTCCGAGGCCGACGGGCTCGGCTCGGTGCTCGGCTCCTCCGACGCGCTGGGCTCCGGCTCCGAGGCGGGCTGGGACGCCTCGCGGGTCGGTGCGGCGTCGGACCCGCCGGTGGCCACGATCAGCTGCACGTGCGTGTCGTAGCGGTGCCGCTCGCCCTCGCCGGGCACCACGCGCACCACCTCGCCGTCGGCGCCGTCGGCGGACGGGTCGTCCACCCGGTCCACGGTGAAGCCGCGGTCGCGCAGCGTCTGGATCGCGCTCTCCACGGGCTGGCCCACGAGGCCCTCCGGGATGACGCCCTCACCGGTGGAGACGGCCAGCGTGACGGTCTCGCCGCGCCGCAGCGCCCCCACGGGGTTGATCTCCTCGACGGTGCCCTGCGGGCTCTGCGCGTCGCGGTCCTCCTCGCGCACCGCCAGGCCGAGGCCCTCGAGCTCGGTGCGCACCTCGCTCACGGGGCGACCCCTGTACGCCTCCGGGTCGACGCGCACGGACGACTCGTCCTGCGAGGTCGCCGGCGCTGAGCCTCCGATGCCGCGGCCCCCCGTGAGCAGCGGCCACAGCAGCGCCCCCAGCAGGGCGAACACCACGAGTCCGAGCAGTGCCCACAGCGGCCAGCGGTTGGCGCGTCGCCGGCGGGCGGGCGCGGAGCCGCCCCCGGCGGGCGGGGCCGGGTCCACGACGTCGCCCGGGCGGGTCTGCTGGTCGCGCACGGCGGCGATCTCGTGGTCGCGCGTGCTCGCGACGGCGCCGGCCGCACCGGCCGCACCGGCCGCGCCCACGGCCGCCGCACCGGCGGCGCCGGGGCCGCGGGCGGCGTCGTCGGTGCGGGGCTGGGCCGCGGTCACCGGCAGCGCCGCGGTGGCGGGAGAGCCGTCCGCCCGGGTGCCCTCGACGCGCGGATGGGTGGTGCGCAGGCCGTCGTAGTCCAGGGGAGCGGTCTCGGCGCCCGAGGGGTCGGCCACGCCCTGCTCCTCGAGGAAGACGGCCAGGCGGGGCACGGCCTCCACGGCGCCGCGGGTGTCCTTGCGACGCAGCGCCTCGGCGGCCTCCGAGAGCGCGGTCGCGTCCGAGGGCCGCTCCTTGGGGTCCTTCGAGAGCATGCACATGATCAGGGCGCGCACCGGGGCCGGGACGGTGTCCGGCAGGGGCGGCGGGGTGTCGTTGACCTGGGCGAGGGCGATCGCGATCTGGGACTCGCCCGTGAACGGGCGATGCCCGGCGAGGGCCTCGTAGCCGATGATGCCCAGCGAGTAGAGGTCGGAGGAGCCGGTGGCCTGCTGCCCCGTGGCCTGCTCGGGCGCGAGGTACTGGGCGGTGCCCATCACCTGGCCGGTGGCCGTGAGCGGGACCTGGTCCGCCAGGCGCGCGATGCCGAAGTCCGTCACCTTCACCCGGCCGGTGGGCGTGATCATGAGGTTGCCGGGCTTGACGTCGCGATGCACGAGCCCCTGGGCGTGGGCCGCCGAGAGCGCGGCCGCCGTCTGCGCGATGATCCCCAGGGTCCGCTCGGGGGAGAGCACCTTCTCCTTCTCGAGGATGGAGGACAGCGGCTGGCCGGGCACGAGCTCCATGACGAGGTAGGCGGAGCCCTTCTCCTCGCCGTAGTCGTAGACGTTGGCGACGCCGGGGTGGTTCAGCAGCGCGGTGTGCTGGGCCTCCGCCCGGAAGCGGCGCAGGAAGTTGGGGTCACCCGTGTACTCCTCCTTGAGGATCTTCACGGCGGTGATCCGGCCCAGGACCTTGTCCCGCGCCTTCCACACCTCGCCCATGCCGCCGATCGCGATGCGATCGGTCAACTGGTACCTGCCGCCGAGGGTGATGCCCGATGTCGGCCTCATTCCGTGACCACCGCTTCCATGATTGCCTTCATGCCACTGACGACTGTCTGATGTCCAACCCCCGGCGGCTCGTCCTCCACCACGATCGTCACGGCCGCCCGGGGGTTCTCGCTCGCGTCGAAGCCGGTGATCCAGGAGTGCACGTTGCCCGTGTCCCCGACCTCGGCCGTGCCCGACTTCGCCGCGATCCGCACCGTGTCCGACTGCACGGATCCCAGGATGCCGTCCTCCACCGCCGAGACCATCATGTCCGAGACCTGCCCGGCCACCTCGGGGGTCGTGGCCCGGCCGCGCTCACGGGGGCTGAACTCCTGCACCGTGGTGAGGTCCGAACGGCGGACCGCCTTGATCAGCTGCGGCTCCATGACCACGCCGTCGTTCGCGATGCCGGCGGCCACCATGGCCATCTGCAGCGCGGTGGCCTGCACGTCCCGCTGGCCGATCGAGGACTGCGCCAGCGCGGCGTCGTCCAGGTCGGAGGGGAACACGGAGGCGGTCACGGGCAGCGGGTATTCGAAGGAGTCGTTGAAGCCGAACCGCTCGGCGGCCTCCCGGATCCGGTCCTGGCCCAGCTCGACGGCGGCCATGGCGAACGGGGTGTTGCAGGACTGTGCCAGCGCCCATGTGAGGGTCTGACGCCCCACGGTGTTGCACGGTGAGCCGTCGTAGTTGGGCAGCTCCGTGGTCGTGCCGGGCAGCGTCCACGCGGCGGGGATGTCCACCGTCCCGTCCGGGGTGTAGTCACCGGACTCGAGCATGGCCACCGCGTCGATGAGCTTGAACGTGGAGCCGGGGGACACGAGCTGCTCCGAGGCGCGGTTGCGGTACGCGCTGGCACCGGGGATCTGATCGATCGCGGCCATCGCCGCCTGCGCCTCGGCCGGGTTGTGCGAGGAGAGCGCGTTGGGGTCGAAGCTCGGCTTCGACACCATGGCCAGGATCTCGCCCGTCGTCGGGTCCGTGACCACGGCGGAGGCGCGCACGCCGTCCGGGAGCGCGTCGTACGCCAGACGCTGCAGCTCGGGGTCGATCGTCAGCTCCACCTGGTCGCCCTCGGGCGTGGCACCCGTGATGATCTCCATGGCGCGGTCCACGAACTGGGACGTGGGGGTGCCGGAGAGCTGCTCGTTCATGGCCGCCTCCAGCCCGGCGGTGCCGTAGGTGAGCGAATAGAAGCCCGTGAGCGGGGCGTACAGCTCGGGCTCGTGGTAGACGCGCTGGTAGTGGTACGCGTCGTCGGAGGGGACGGACTCGGCGATCGGCTCGCCGTCCACGAGGATCGGCCCGCGCGGGGCGCCGAACTCCAGGAACATCTGCCGCGAGTTCAGGGCGTGCGTCTTGAGCTGGTCCGCGGCCAGCACCTGGATGACGGACGCAGCCAGCGCGAGCACCAGGATCATGGCCGCCATGACGGTCCACGTGCGTCGGATCGCCTCGTTCACCGCTCCTCACCTCCTCCCGGGGGCACAGCGGCCGCCGGGAGCGCCGTGCCGGGGTCGAGGTGGCCGGCGCCGGGCCCGGACGCGTTGACCATCCCGTCCACGACCGCGGGACGGCGGGCGGCGTTCGAGATGCGCAGCACGAGCCCCACGATGATCCAGTTGGCCAGCAGCGACGAGCCGCCGGCGGCGAGGAACGGCGTCGTGAGGCCGGTGAGCGGCAGCACGAGGGTCACACCGCCCATCACCACGAACACCTGCCACGCCATGGTGAAGGCCAGGCCGGAGGCGAGCACCTTGCCGAACGCGTCGCGCACGCCGAGGGCGGCGCGCATCATGCGGGTGACGAGCAGGAAGTACAGGACGAGCACGGCGGCCAGGCCCACGAAGCCGAGCTCCTCGCCGATGGCCGTGAGGATCATGTCCGAGAAGGACAGCGGCACCTGGGTGGGGTTGCCCGCGCCCAGGCCGGTGCCCATCAGCCCGCCCGAGGCCATCGCGAACAGGCCCTGGACGACCTGGTAGGAGCCGCCGAAGTCGCGATGGTAGATCTCGGGGTCGAAGGCCCTCAGCCAGATCTCGAACCGGGCGGTCACGTGCGGCATGAACAGGAACGCCAGCGCCGCGCCGAAGGCGATCAGGCCCAGGCCGAGGAGGATCCAGGAGGCGCGGGACGTGGCGATGTAGAGCATCGCCATGAACATGCCGAAGAACAGCAGGGCCGAGCCCAGGTCGCGCTGGAACACGAGCACGCCGAGCGCCAGGAGCCAGCCGGCCAGCAACGGGCCGAGGTCCCGGGCTCGGGGGAAGGTCACCGGGCCCACGCGGCGGCCGGCCAGCAGGATCAGGTCGCGGTTCGCGGAGAGGTAGCCGGCGAAGAAGATGGCCAGCGTGATCTTGGCGATCTCGCCGGGCTGGAAGGTGCCGAAGCCGACGTCGATCCAGATCCGCGCCCCGTACATGCTCAGGCCCAGCCCGGGCACGAGCGGCAGGAGCAGCAGCACGCCGGACGCGGCGAGGAACAGGTACGGCCAGCGCCGCAGCACCCGGTGGTCGCGCACCAGGAACACCAGGGCGGAGGCCACCAGGACGGCCAGGACGGACCACACGAGCTGCGAGGTGGGGTTGGCCATCGCGGCGTCCTGGCTCAGCCGGTGGATCATGGCCAGGCCCAGCCCGTTGAGCAGGGCGGTGATCGGCAGCATGAACGGGTCCGCGTAGGGGGCCCGCAGCCGCAGGACCACGTGCAGCACGAGGGTGGCCGCGCCGAAGATGCCCAGCGGCACCCAGGCGGTGGAGTCCAGCGGGGCGTCCGTGCCGATCATGCCCAGCAGGTCCGCCCCCAGGGCGATGGCCAGGGCGGCCAGCAGTAGGACCAGTTCGATGTTCCGGCGCGGGCGTGCGGGGGAGATCACCTCGGTCACGGGGCCTCACCTCCCGTCGCGCTCGGGGACGATGCCGGGCTCGTCGGCGCGGCGGAGCCGGACGCGTCCGAGGGGCGGGCGGAGGACGACGACGGCGTCGCGCTCGGCCGGGCCCGCTCGGAGGGCTCACCGGCGGGGGCGGGGGCGTTCGGGTGCAGCGAGTCGCGCAGCTCGGCGACGATCTGCTCCGCGTGGTCCACGTCCCGGGCGGCCATGCCGGCGTTCACGCGGTCGCGTGCGTACGCGGGCAGCGCGTCCACCGGGAGGTCGGTCTGGCGGTCCACGTGGGACAGCTCGAGCGGGCCCAGCCGCTGGGAGACGCCCTTGAACACGGCGATCCGGCCGTCGTTGGCCCCCACGTAGTACTGCGTCTGGGTCCACAGGTAGCCCCACACGGCCACGGCCGCGAGGGTGAGGGCGAGCAGCGTGGTGAATACGGGGATGAACCAGCCGCGACGGTACTGCACCGGGCGGTCGTCCTTCCCACGCCGCCGACGCGCGGCCCTGGCCTCGGAGCCGCCGGCGGGCCCGGAGGTCGCCGGGGCCGGGGTGGGGGCCGTGGCCGACGCCTCGGCGGCCTCGTCGGACGGCTGGTCGGCAGCGGTGGCGGCCGGTGTGGCGGCGGAGGAGGAGCCGACGGCGGCCGCGGTGCCGCGCGGCGCGGCGGGCGGGGCGGACGGGTCCGGGCGCGCGGCGACGTCGGGATCCGGCCCGTCCGTGAGGACGGCCGCGGTGCGCCGGGGACGGTTCTCCGGCACGGGCGTCTCGCCGAGCAGGGCAGCGGCGCGGCGGCGCGTGGAGCTGCGGGTGACCACGGGGATGCGATCGGTCCTCACAGCGTTGGAGGCCGCGCCGACGAGCAGGTGGGGTCGTGCGTCCAGGTCCTCGCGCAGCAGCAGGCCGGAGACCGGGCCGACCTCGGGCGGGTGGGCCGCGGCGAGGGCCTGCTCGGACAGGTGGACGTCCGGGACGGGGGCCAGCTCCTCCGCCGTGCCCTCCGCGATCTCGAACGCCACCACGGTGACGTTGTCCGGGGCGCCGCCCTTGAGGGTCAGGTCCACGAGGGTGTCGACGGCCTGGTTGAGAGCCTCCGAGTCCCGCAGCACCTCGTGGATCTTCTCGGGGGAGACCACGTCCGTGAGGCCGTCCGAGCAGAACAGCCAGCGCTCTCCGGGGGCGACGGGCACCTCGAACACGTCCAGCTCGGGGGAGGCGTCCACGTCGCCGAGCACGCGCATGAGCACGTTCTTGTTCGGATGGAACGGGGCCTCCCCGGCCTCGAGACGCCCCTCGTCCACGAGCTTCTGCACGAACGTGTGGTCCGTGGTGACCTGGGAGAACTCGCCGTTCGCGAGCCGGTAGGCACGGGAGTCGCCGATGTGCGCGATGTGCAGCGTGGTCCCCGCGAGCAGGGCGGCGGTGCACGTGGTGCCCATGCCGGCGAGCTTGGGGTTGGCGTGCACCAGCTCGTTGAGGATCAGGTTGGCGTTCTGGATCTCGTCCGGCAGCACCGTGGCCGGGTCCTCGTAGCCCACCGCATCCAGCGGGGCCAGGTCCAGCACCGTGGACGCGCTTGCCACGTCGCCGCCCACGTGCCCGCCCATGCCGTCCGCGAGCACGACCAGATGACGGCCCACGTAGGCGGAGTCGTCGTTCTTGGCACGGACGCGGCCGACGTCGGAGCGGGCGGCGTAGCGGAGGACGAGGGTCATGGGTCAGGCCTCGAGCTCCATGACGGTCTTGCCGATGCGGATGGCCGTGCCGGGGCCCACGGGCACCGCGCGGGTGACGGGGGCGCCGTTGACGTAGGTGCCGTTCGTGGAGCCGAGGTCCTCGAGGAACCAGCGGGTGCCCTGGGGGAACAGCCGGGCGTGGCGGCCGGAGGCGTAGTCGTCCACGAGCACCAGGTCGGCGTCCTGGGCGCGGCCCATCAGCAGGGGACGGCCCTCCAGGGCGATGGTCTGCCCGGCCTTCGGGCCCTCGACCACCCGCAGAGTCCGGGACAGCCGCGGGGCCGGCGTCGTCGGCGCGGACGCGGCGGGGGACGGCGTCGACGCGGGCGCGGGGCGGTCGACCGCGGACGAGCCCGCCCCGGCGGCCCCGGCCGCGGGCACCGCGGTGACCAGGCCGGCGTCGCGCTGGGCCTGCTGGAGGCGCGTCTTGTTCCGCCGGCCGACCACGAGGTCGCGGCCCTGCGCCATGACGATGGAGATGATCAGCACCCACAGGGCCAGCAGCAGGCCCATGCGGAGCACGGCGACGGCGAGCTCGCTCATGCGCGGCCCCCCGTCCCGCCGAAGAACAGCAGCTCGGTCTGGCCGACGGTCACCACGTCCCCGTCGCGCAGGGTGACGGAGCCGTCCACGCGGCGGCCGTTGACGAGCACGCCGTTGCGGCTGCCCAGGTCCAGGAGCGTGACCGTGGAGCCGACGGTGAGCAGGCGCAGGTGCTCGCGGGACACCGAGGAGTCCGGGATCACGAGGTCGGCACGCTCGGCCGAGCGGCCGAGGATCAGGTCGTCCCCGTCCAGGGGGAGCATGCGGCCGTCCAGCTCGAGTGCCGGGCCGGCGGGCTCGGTCACGGGGCGGCCCATCACGACGGTCGGCTGGTCGGCGTGGGAGGGGGCGGCGGGCGCGGCCGGGGCGGCGGCCCGGCGGGGCGCCGGACGGGGCCCGACGCGCGGGGCGGGGGAGGGCTCGCGGGGCGCGGCCGCCGGCGGGTCCTCGACCAGTCGGTCCGGCGCCGGGGCGGTGGCTCCCGGGCCGTGGGCGGTGGCGGGCGAGGCGCCGTCGTCGTGGGGGGCCGGGGCGGTGAGCGAGCCGTCGTCCAGGCGGGTGACCACGCGCAGGTCCCCGCCGCGCACGTCCGCGTCCGGGTGGAAGGCGACCCGGACCGTGCCGGGCAGTGCATAGCCCTGGGAGTCGGCGTGGCGGATGACCTCATCGCACAGCTCGCTGGCGAGGGTGGACCCCCACGAGCGGGCGCGCTCGAAGTCGGCGGGGGAGAAGTGGACCACGTAGCTGTTGGGCGCGACCGTGTGGCCCTCGGACAGCGCGATCGACTCGTCGTCCATCGCCTGTCGCAGGGCCGAGGCGATCTCCACCGGCTTGACCGCCCGCGGACCGCCGGCCGAGAAGGCCGAGCGCACGGCCCGCTCCAGGCCGCGTTCGAGGTTGTCCAGAAGTCCCACGACGGGGCCCCTTTCCACAGTTGTCCGTCCCGATACTACGGGCCGGGCTGGGAGACCGCCGAGAACAGCGGGATTCTGCGGGGTGGAGCGCGGGTGGGAGAGGTGCCGGAGGGGGCGAGCCACGGGCGTGGCGGGGACGCGGGGGTGGGCGTCGGGGTCGATTTGCACGCCCGGGCGGCCGGGGGTTAGAGTATTCCTCGCTGCCTGTGACGGTCGCCGGATGTCCGGAGCCGAGATCAGGAAGCCGCTCGCGCGAGTGGCGGAATTGGTAGACGCGCTGGCTTCAGGTGCCAGTGTTCGCAAGAACGTGGGGGTTCAAGTCCCCCCTCGCGCACCGAGGACGAAGGCCCCGGAACCACACGGTTCCGGGGCCTTCGGCGTTCCCAGGCTGGTCCGGGCGGGCGGCCCTCACGGCTTGACGCACACCACCGGGACGCGCGCCTCGAGGATGATCTGCTGCGCGGCCGATCCCAGCAGCAGCTTGCCCACGGGGGAGCGGTGCTTCACGCCCACCACGATCCGGCTCGCGCCCACGCGCTCGGCATGCTCGAGCAGGTCGCCGACGGCGTCCCGGCCGCGCTCCTGGGCGTGCGCCACGGACACGGCGACGCCGGCCTCGCGCGCCTCCGCCTCGTCCGGCTCGGTCCCGTCGAGGGAGAACCAGACCACGTCCTCTCCGCGCAGGGCCGCCTCGGCCAGAGCGGCCCGCCAGGCCGCGGCGCTCTCGGGGGTGCTGGTTCCGGTGCTGATGATCGTCATGGGGACCACTGTGCGTCATGGGCGCGGCCCCCGTCACCACCCGGACCGGTTGTCGTCGGTCACTCTGCGGACGCGGAGCGCACGCAGCCCCGCTGCGCTGTTACCGTGACCTCCACCACTCGCACCTGTCCCCGCCGCCACTCCCTGGCGGCGGGGTGTCTCTGTTAGGAACCGCCATGTCCTCCACCTCCCCCGACGGCCCCCCGCGCCGACGCACGGGGATCGGCCGGATCGTCTTCAGTGTGATCGCGGTGCTCACCGTGCTCGCGGCCTCCGCCTTCTCCATCCGCTCGGCCTCGGGAGGCAACGACATCCGCACCAACCTGACCCTCATCGCCCCCGCGGCCGCCGGCGGCGGCTGGGACTCGTTCCAGCGCGAGCTGCAGCAGACCATGCGCGTCAACGGGCTCGTGAACAACGTCCAGGTGGTCAACATTCCCGGCGCCGGCGGCACCATCGCCCTCGGGCAGCTGACCACGCTCGAGGACGCGAACAACCTCATGGTGGGCGGCACCGGCCAGATCGCCGCCCACGCGGCCCGCGGCACCGGCCCCGAGCTCTCCGAGGTCACCGCGGTCAGCCGCGTCGTCGAGGAGTACAGCCTCGTGGTGGTCCCGGCGGACTCGCCGTACCAGAGCATGGACGACCTGGTGACCGCCTGGCGCGCGGACCCCGCCCACGTGGCGTGGACCGGCGGCGGCTCCTTCGACCAGCTCGTCATGGCGGACATCGCCCGCACGGCCGACGTGCCGGTCGCGGACACCACCTACATCCCGTCCGACGGCGGCGGCGAGGCCATCCAGGCCCTGCTCAACGGCACCGCCCAGGCCTCCGCCGGCGGCTTCGCGGACATCTACCCGCAGGTCGAGGCCGGCCGACTGCGCGCCCTCGGCGTGGTGGCGGCCGAGCCGCTGGCCGGCGTCGAGGAGATCCCGACCCTGCGCTCCCAGGGCTACGACGTCACGCTCACCAACTGGCGCGCCCTGTTCGTGCCGCCGGGCGTCTCCGCGGAGGAGCGCACCGAGCTCGAGACCCTCATCGCCGAGGCGGTCGACACCCCCGAGTGGAAGGAGGCGGTGCAGCGCAACTACTGGAACCCCGTGCCCCTCTCCGGCACCGAACTCGAGGAGTTCATCGCCGCCGAGAAGGAGCGCATCGGCACGCTGACGGAGGAGATCAAGTGAGCCACGCATCCACCGTCCCCCCCGCCGCCGACGCCCCCTCCCGCTGGGGACGCGCCGCCGGGCTCTCCGGACTCGTCATGCCGGCCGTGCTGGCCGCGTTCAGCCTCTACCTGCTGCTGGGGTCCCTGACCATGGACACCGACGGCGCCGACTTCCCCGGCCCGGACTTCTTCCCGCTGATCCTCGCGGTCACAGGTCTCGTGATCGCCGCCGCGCTCGCGGTGGAGGTCGTGCGCGTGCGCCAGGCCCCCGAGGGTCAGGCCGATGCGGACGGCGAGGTCGGCCAGGCGGCCGGCCCGCTGACCCTGTTCCACTCGGACTTCGGCGCGCTGGCCTGGTGCTTCCTCGGCTTCCTCGCGTTCGCCGTCCTGCTGCCCTGGCTCGGGTGGATCCTCGCCGGGGCGCTGCTGTTCTGGTGCATCACGCGGGCGTTCGGCGCCCCGCACCCCGTGTTCGACATCCTCGTCGCCCTGTTCGTCTCCTCGCTGGCCTACCTCGGCTTCGCGGTGGCCCTGGGCCTGACCCTGCCCTCGGGCATCCTGGGAGGTGGCTTCTGACATGGAGACCCTCGGACTCCTCATGGAGGGCTTCGCCGGAGCCCTCACCCCCATGAACCTGCTCTGGGTGGTGCTGGGCTGTCTGCTCGGCACCGCGGTCGGCGTGATGCCCGGCCTCGGCTCCTCGATGGCCGTGGCCCTGCTGCTGCCCATGACCTTCGCCCTCGATCCCACCGCCGCGTTCATCATGTTCTCCGGCGTGTACTTCGGCGGTCTCTTCGGCGACTCCACCATGGCCATCCTCATGAACACCCCCGGCCAGGCCTCGGCCATCGCCTCCACGTTCGAGGGCCACCGCATGGCCCAGGACGGCCGGGCGGCCCAGGCCCTGGCGACGGCGGCGCTCGGCGCCTTCATCGGCGGCATGGTGGCCTCGGTGTGCGTCGTGTTCCTCGCCCCCGTGCTGGCGGAGTTCTCCACGAGATTCGGCCCCGCGGAGTACTTCGCGCTCGCGCTCTTCGCGTTCGTGGCCACCTCCTCGGTGGTCGCCGACTCGGTGCTGCGCGGCCTGGCCTCCCTGGTGCTGGGACTGGGCATCGCCGTCGTCGGGATCGATGCGGTGACCGGCACCGAGCGCTTCACGATGGGCTCGCCGCAGCTGTTCGACGGCATCCCGCTGGTGACCGTCACGGTGGCGATCCTCGCGCTCGGCGAGGTGTTCCACGTGGCCTCCCGGGTGCGCCGCGAGCACGAAGACCTGCGCATCCGCCGCACCGGCCGGCCGTGGCTCTCGGGCGCCGAGTTCCGCGAGGCCGCCCCGGCGTGGCTGCGCGGCACGGCGATCGGCCTGCCGTTCGGCATCGTGCCGGTGGGCGGCTCCGAGGTGCCGACGTTCCTCGCGTACTCGGTCGAGCGGCGCCTGGACCGACGCCGGGCGCATCCGCAGTTCGGCCGCGGCGCGATCCGCGGGCTGGCGGCCCCCGAGGCGGCGGGCAACTCGACCACCGGCATGGCGATGGGCGCCCTGCTCACGCTCGGCCTGCCCGTCTCCGCGACGGCGGCCATCATGCTGGCGGCGTTCCGCCAGTACGGGCTGCAGCCCGGCCCGCTGCTGTTCGACCGCAGCCCGGACCTCGTGTGGGCGCTGCTGGCCAGCTTCTTCATCGCGATGATCGTGCTGCTGGCGATCAACCTGCCGTTCGCGCAGCTGTGGGCCAAGCTCCTGCTGATCCCGAAGCACTACCTCTACGCGGGGATCACGCTGTTCTGCGGGCTGGGCATCTACGCCACCACGGGCGCGGTGTTCGACCTGCTGATGCTCCTGGGGATCGGCGTGCTGGGCTTCCTGATGCGGCGGTACGGCTACCCGCTGGCGCCGCTGATGATCGGCATGGTGCTCGGCCCGCTGGCGGAGACCAGCCTGCGCGACGCCCTGCTCAGCTCGGTGGGCGACCCGGCCGTGCTCGTCTCCACCCCCATCACGTGGGTGATCTACGGGATCCTGGCGATCGTGCTGGCGTTCTCGGTGCGGGCCGCCGTCGTGCGCCGGACGCGTCAGGACGTGTGAGCGGAGGCGGGATCCGCGCCCCCGAAGGCAACGCGGGTTGAGTTGTCACCGATGTGCGGTCTCCGCACCCGTGACAACTCAACCCGCGTTTCTGGTGGGCGGCGGCCCGCTCAGTAGTGGTACGTGTCCGACGGCGCCGTGATCGCGTTGTCCTGGTCCGGGTACCGCGTGGAGTGCACGCCGAACGCGGTGGCCAGCCCGAGGATCTTCTCCGCGCGTGCCTTGCGGGGCAGGTCGGAGCCGTTGCGGATCTCGCCGCCGTCGGCCTCGAAGTCCGCGAGGAACTCGTGGGCCCACGCCAGCTCCTCCTGGGACGGGCTGAGCCCCTCGTTCACGGCCGCGCACTGCTCCGGCGCGAGGCACAGCTTGCCGGTCATGCCGAACTCCGCGGTCACCGCCGTCGCCTCGGCGAGCTTCACGCCGGTGGAGCCCACGGTCGGCCCGTCGATCGCGCCCGGCAGCCCCGTGGCCCGCGCCGCGATCGTGAACTGGGACCGCGTGTACGCCAGCGCCTGCGGCGACTCGCCCAGGCCGGTGTCGCGGCGGAAGTCGCCGATCCCGAAGGCCAGCCGGAACGTGCCCTTCGCGGCGGCGATCGAGTCGATCCGCTGCAGCCCGCGCGCCGTCTCCACGAGCGCCACGACGGGCACGCCGGGCAGCCGTCGGGCGGTCTCGTTCACGTGGTCCGTGGACTCCACCATCGCCAGCACGACGCCGGCCAGGCCGCCCTCGGCGACCGGCCCGCCCAGGTGCGCGGGCAGGGCCGCGGCGAGCGCCTCGACGTCCTGCTCCCACCACCGCGAGCCGTAGCCGTTGAGCCGCACCCAGCCGGTGTGCCCGGAGGTCAGCCAGGCGACGGCGTCCGCGCGGGCCTGGTCCTTGTCCTTGGGGGCCACGGCGTCCTCGATGTCGAGGATGACGATGTCCGCGGCCGAGTCCTCGGCGGGCTGGAACCGTTCGGGCTGGGCGGCGTTGACCAGCAGCCAGGAGCGGGCGAGCTCCGGATCGATGCGCTGGCCGGGCACGGGCTGGAACGCGGGGGAGGGGGTGATCGCGGCGGGCAGGGTCACGGTCATGAGGGGCTCCTTCACGGGGCTGGGGCGTCGGGCCGAGGTCGCGGGCGGGGTGCCTCGCGCGGCGGACGGCCGGGGGACGGACCAGGTGGGCCCTGAGCGAGCGGCGTCGGTTCGACGCCGAAGGGCGCCGCGGGTGTGCGGCGCGTCCACAGCACAGTACACGCCACCGTGTCCGACGTCACCCGGGTGGGCGTGGATCTCGGCTCAGAAGGGGTGACGGGTGCGGGGGGAGCGCGTAGCGTTCATCGGGGTCCGGACGACGTCGGCCGCGCAATGGGGCGCGGCCCTCCGCGCGTCGGTCGGGCCGCGACACACCCCTGCCCACCGGACCACGAGGACGCTCAATGACGAGGATCCCCGCCGAGGACGAGGCCGTGACGGCGCCGTCCTCCCCGCTCGACAACGCCCTGGCCCAGCTCTCCGCCGCCGTGAAGACGCTCGGCTACGACGAGGGCCTGCACCAGATGCTCGCCGCCCCCCGCCGCGAGATGGCCGTCTCCATCCCCCTGCGCCGCGACGACGGCTCCACCGAGGTGCTCCGCGGCTACCGCGTGCAGCACAACTTCTCCCGCGGCCCGGCCAAGGGCGGCGTGCGCTTCAGTCAGGACGTGGACCTGGACGAGGTCCGCGCGCTGGCCATGTGGATGACCTGGAAGTGCGCCCTGTTGGACGTGCCCTATGGCGGCGCCAAGGGCGGGGTGGCCATCGACCCCCGCCAGTACTCGAAGGCCGAGCTCGAGCGCGTCACCCGCCGCTACACCTCCGAGATCCAGCCGATCATCGGCCCCGAGGTGGACATCCCCGCCCCGGACGTGGGCACGGACGAGCAGACCATGGCCTGGATGATGGACACCTACTCGGTGAACGTCGGCCACACCACGCTCGGCGTGGTCACCGGCAAGCCCGTCTCGCTCGGCGGCTCGCTGGGCCGCGCCTCCGCCACCTCGGCGGGCGTGGTCCACGTGGCGCTCGCCGCGCTCGAGCACCTCGGCATCGAGCCGTCGCAGGCGACGGCGGCGGTCCAGGGCTTCGGCAAGGTCGGCGCCGGCACGGTCGAGCTGCTCGAGGCGGCCGGCGTGAAGGTCGTGGCCGTGTCGGACCAGTACGGCGCCGTGCGCGACGACGAGGGCCTGCACTACGACGCCCTGCAGAGGCAGCTCTGGGACACCGGCTCCGTGAAGGACACCCCCGGCACCGCGCCCATGGACGCGGACGAGCTGCTCGAGATGGACGTGGACCTCGTGGTCCCGGCCGCCGTGCAGTCCGTGCTGACCGAGGAGAACGCCCCGCGCGTGCGCGCCCGGCTGGTCGTGGAGGGCGCCAACGGCCCCACCACGGGCGAGGCCGACCGCATCCTCGCGGAGAAGGGCGTCCTGGTCGTCCCGGACATCCTGGCCAACGCCGGCGGCGTGATCGTCTCCTACTTCGAGTGGGTCCAGGCGAACCAGGCCTACTGGTGGAGCCGCGAGGAGGTGGACGAGCGCCTGAAGCAGCGCATGGTCGCCGCATGGAAGGCCGTGCTGGCCACCTCCGAGAGCCGCCGCGTGAGCCTGCGCGAGGCCGCCACCCTGACCGCCGTGCAGCGCGTGGCCGAGGCCCACCGCACCCGCGGCCTCTACCCGTGACGGGGGGCGGCCCCGCCGCCTGACCCCGTCCGGCCGCCCGAGCGCGGCCCCGCTGCCCGCCCGCGGGCCGACGGCCCGGAACCCCGGAGGTTCCGGGCCGTCGTCGTGGGCGGGCCCGTCCCTGAGGTGCCCCCACGGCCCGTGACGTCCATCTCTATTTCGAATTTTGACGATCAGGCGTGGACAACCCGCCCGGATGATGTTTGAATTTGAAACAAGTTCGGAGGCCGAGGAACCGCCCGCCGCGGCGGCCCACCCCGGACACACCAGACAGACCCGCTTCAGAAGGAGCACCCCATGAACGCCATCACCACCGGCACCTGGAACCTGGACGCCGCGCACTCGGACGTCGACTTCGTCGTCCGCCACGCGGGCATCTCCAAGGTCCGCGGCACCTTCCACGCCGTGGAGGGCCAGCTCGTCATCGCCGAGCAGTTCGCCCAGTCCTCCGTCGACGTGACCGTCGACGTCGCCTCCATCAGCACCAAGAACGAGGGCCGCGACGCCCACCTGCGCTCCGCCGACTTCTTCGACGTGGAGCAGTTCCCCACCATGACCTTCCGCTCCACCGAGGTCCGCGGCGAGCCCGAGGAGTTCACCCTGGTCGGCGAGCTGACGCTGCACGGCGTCACCCGGACCGTGGAGCTCGAGGCCGAGTTCGGCGGCCAGGACAAGGATCCCTTCGGCGCGACCCGCGTGGGCTTCGAGGCCACGGGCGAGATCTCCCGCAAGGACTTCGGCCTGACCTGGAACGCGGCCACCGAGGCCGGCGGCCTCCTGGTCTCGGACAAGGTGAAGCTCGAGATCGGCGCCGCCTTCGTGCTGCCCGAGGCCGACGCCCAGGCCTGAGCCTGAGTCGACCTCGCGCGTCGAGACCGGGTCCCTCGATGAGGGGCCCGGTCTCCTCGTAGGGTGGGGCCCATGATGGCTTCGAAGACCCCGCACCAGAACGTCACGTTCGACCTGCCCACGAAGGACGCCGGCCAGGACGGCGACCGGACGGGCCACGGCTACCTCGCGCTGCCCGCCTCCGGGAAGGGCCCCGGCGTGATCGTGATCCAGGAGTGGTGGGGCCTGGTGGACCACATCAAGGACGTGTGCGACCGCCTCGCCGACCTCGGCTTCGTCGCGCTCGCCCCGGACCTCTACGGCGGCTGGATCGCCCACGACGGTGACGAGGCCGGCGAGATGATGCAGAACCTGCCCGCCGAGGAGGGCGCCCGCCAGCTGGCCGGCGCCGTCGACTGGCTCCTCGCCCGGGACGAGGTGACCTCGCAGACCGTGGGGGCGATCGGCTTCTGCATGGGCGGCGGCTTCGTACTCGCCCTCGCGGCACAGCAGGGCGACAAGGTCTCCGCCGCCGTGCCCTTCTACGGCGTGGGCCAGGGCGTGCCCGGCGACTTCTCCGGCGTCACCGCCGCCGTCCAGGGCCACTACGCCGAACAGGACGACTCCTTCCCCGTCGAGGACGCGCGGCGGCAGGAGCAGCAGATCCGCGAGGAGTCCGGGGCCGACGTCGAGTACTTCTACTACGACGCCCCGCACGCCTTCCACAACGACGAGAACCCCCAGGGCAACTACCGGCCCGAGGCCGCGGCCCTCGCCTGGGACCGCGCCGTCTCCTTCCTGAAGGAGAAGGTCCGCTGAGCGGCTCCCGTGGCGGCCGGGGCGGGAAGTCCCGCGCGAGCAGGGGCGGCCCCGCCCGATCCACCCGCTCCGGCGGCGGGCGCGGCGTGGCCAAGGGCGTGAAGCCCGCGGGCCGCGCCGGGGGCGAGGGCCGGCGTCGTCCCGCGCCCGCGCCACCGGCCGACCTGCCCGTCCCGCCCGAGACCCTCTTCCTGGCCACCATCCCCGGGGCCACGCCGTCCACGTGGGTCGAGCGGTTCACCACGCGCCAGCGCACGGTGCAGCTCGTCAACCACGACGACGCGGCCCAGCTGGCCCACCTCGCCCACGACGACGCCGGTCAGCCCCGCCACTTCCTGCCGCAGCTGGGCTACGTGCGGCGCCGGCGCGACGTGTCCGTCGAGGAGTTCCTGCGCGCCGGCGACGTCGACCCGCGGCACGTGCACCTCGTGGGCGTCTACTCCGAGCTGCCGGTGGTGTGCGTGGGCAGGGACCACCTGCTCGCCGCGTGGGACGTGGACGCGGACGGCCCGGTGCCGCCCGCCGAGCTCGACCCGGACGAGGAGCTGGATCCCGCCCGCTTCGCCCCGGCCCCCAGCGCGGAGCCGATGGACGCCGCCGAGCTGCCCGGCGCGGGCGAGCGGATGGCCCTGGAGATCGCCGCGTCCGGCGCCGGCCACGTCGTGCTGCCGATGTCCGTGGCCCGCATGTTCGGCCGCAAGGACGTGATCGTGCTGCCGCTGGCCTCCACCCTCGACGACACCGTGGGCCTGTCCCGCGCCGACCGCGAGGCCGCCGCCACGCGGTCGGCGCTCGCGGACGAGCAGGCGCGGGCCGAGGCGGAGGCGGGCGCCGCCGTCGTCGACGGGCCGGATCCCGCGCGCCACGGCGACGACGACGCCCGCCACCCCGGCTGGGACGTCGCCCTGGCCTGGCTCAAGGCGGCCGACTCGGAGCTCGTGCAGGCGTTCGTGGGGGTGGCGCGCGGGCGGCGGGGCGCCAGCTCGCGCTGAGGGCGGGCGCGCCTATGCTCGGAATGAGCCGCATCACACTCAAGGAGGGCGCATGTCCGAGCATCAGCAGCACGTCGGCCGCCGGGACCCCCGGATCAGCGACGAGGCCATCGAGCGCGGCCGCCGCGCCCACGAGCTCGACCGCGCGCACGTGTTCCACTCGTGGAGCGCGCAGCGCGACCTCACACCCATGACCATCCTCGACGCCGAGGGGTCGTGGGTGTGGGACGGCGAGGGTCGGCCCATGGTCGACTTCAGCGGGCAGCTCGTCTTCACGAACGTCGGCCACCGCCACCCGAAGATCGTGGCCGCGATCCGGGAGCAGGCCGAGACGCTCGCCACCGTGGCCCCGCAGCACGTCAACGACGCCCGGTCCGAGGCGGCCCGGCTGATCACGGAGCGGCTGCCGGAGTCCATCAACCACGTGTTCTTCACGAACGCGGGCGCGGAGGCCAACGAGCACGCGGTGCGGATGGCACGCCTGCACACGGGCCGGCACAAGGTGCTCTCCGCGTACCTCTCGTACCACGGCGCCACGCGCCTGACGGCGAACCTGACCGGCTCCCTGCGGCGCGTGGGCTCGGACTCGGCGTCCGACGGCGTCGTGCACTTCCAGCCCGCGTACACGTACCGCTCCGCGTTCGGCTCGGAGAGCGACGAGCAGGAGGCCGAGCGCGCGCTGGCCCACCTGCGCGACGTGATCGAGCTCGAGGGCCCCTCCACCGTGGCCGCCGTGATCCTCGAGGCCGTCCCCGGCACCGCGGGCATCTTCCTGCCGCCGCCCGGCTACATGGCCGGCGTCAAGGAGCTGTGCCGTGAGCACGGGATCCTGCTGATCATCGACGAGGTCATGGTCGGCTTCGGCCGCGTGGGCGAGTGGTTCGGCCACCAGCTGACGGGCGTCACCCCGGACATCGTCACGTTCGCCAAGGGGGTCAACTCCGGGTATGTGCCGTTGGGCGGCGTCGCCATGAGCGACGACGTCTACGAGAGCTTCGCGACCACGCCCTACCCCGGCGGCCTGACCTACTCGGGCCACCCCCTCGCGTGCGCGGCCGCCGTCGCCGCGATCACCGCGATGGAGGAGGAGGGCATGGTCGCCCACGCGAAGCGCATCGGCGAGGAGGTCATCGGGCCGCGCCTGGCCGAGATCGCCGCGGCCCACCCGAGCGTGGGCGACGTGCGCGGCGCCGGCGCGTTCTGGGCCGTCGAGCTGGTGAAGGACCGGCAGACTCGGGAG
Organism: Micrococcus sp. PSi08; assembly: GCF_054960655.1. Lineage (NCBI taxonomy): Bacteria > Bacillati > Actinomycetota > Actinomycetes > Micrococcales > Micrococcaceae > Micrococcus > Micrococcus sp. PSi08. Next base: position 85,668 of record NZ_JBHNYP010000007.1, read on the forward strand.
CGGCTGGCCCCGCTCGGTCAGGTCGCGCCCGTGATGGGGCGGATGATGGCCGAGGCCAAGGACCGCGGGCTGCTGCTGTTCATGGCCGAGAACCGGTTCCACCTGTGCCCGCCGCTGAACATCTCGGACGAGGACCTGCGCTTCGGCCTCGACGTGCTCGACCAGGTCCTCGCCCTCGCCGACGAGGAGGTCGCGGCCGGCTGACGGGACCCGCCCCCCAGCCCCGCCCGGCCCCGCCCCAGTCCGCCCACCCCGCGTTTTCGAACGTGAAATGGGGGTTCTCAGCGCTTTCGGTCGTGAGATTGGCCCTATCTCACGACCGAAAGTGCGCGTGGCGCGGGGATGCGCGTGGCGCGGGATCGGGGTCAGCCGAGCCGGCCGGCCTCCGAGGCCTCGAACTGCTCCTCGTCCTCGGGCACCGGCTCGGTGCCGCGGGCGCGGGCGATCGCCGTCATGAGGTGGTACACCACCAGGGCGGCGACCGTGCCGAGCGTGATGCCGCCGAACACGAGCCCGCCGACCACGAGCTGGGGGTCGGCGATCGCGATGATCAGGCCCGCACCCGCCGTCATGAGGTTCACGGTGTTGGAGAAGTCCACGCGGTTCTGCACCCAGATGCGCACGCCCATCATGCCGATCATCCCGTAGAGGATGATGCCCGCGCCGCCGGCCACCCCGGCCGGGATGGTGGCGACGGCGGCCCCGAACTTCGGCAGGAACGCGAGGGCGATCGCGGTCAGGCCGGCCACCCAGTACGCCGCCGTCGAGTAGACGCGCGAGCTGGCCATCACGCCGATGTTCTCCGCATACGTGGTGGTGCCGACGCCGCCGCCCGCGCCGGAGAGCATGGTGGACAGGCCGTCCGCGATCAGGGCACGGCCGGTGAGCGGGTCCAGGTCGCGCTTGGTCATCAGCCCGACGGTCCTGACATGGCCGATGTTCTCCGCGACCAGCACGAGCACGACGGGCAGGAACAGGGGCAGCAGGTCCCAGCGCAGCTCCGGGCCGTGGAAGGGCGGCAGCCCGATCCAGGCGGCCTCCCCGACGGCGGCGAAGTCCACCTGGCCCTGCGCGAGGGCCAGCACGTAGCCCACCACGATGCCCACGAGGATGGACAGGCGGCCCAGGAGCCCCCGGAACGTCACGGCCGTGAGCACCACCGCCAGGGCCGTGCCGAACGTGGTGACCGGCACCTCCTGCATGGCCGTCGTCGTGGCGCCGGCGAGGTTGAGGCCGATCAGGGCCACGATCGTGCCCATCACCGCCGGCGGCATGAGCGCGTGGATCCACCCGGTGCCGGCGCGGTGCACGATCGCGCCGATCACCGTGAGCAGCAGGCCCGTCACCAGGATGCCGCCGAGCGCGGCCCCCGTGCCGCCGATCGCGGCGGCGGCCGTCAGGGGTGCGATGAACGCGAACGAGCTGCCCAGGTACGAGGGCAGGCGGTTGCCCGTGATGACCAGGAAGAGCAGGGTGCCCAGGCCGGAGAAGAGCAGCGCCGTCGTCGCGGGCATGCCGGTCAGGGCGGGCACGAGCACGGTGGCGCCGAACATGGCCATCACGTGCTGCACGCCGATGCCCACGGTCCGGGGCCAGCTCAGCCGCTCGTCCGGGGCGACGACGGTGCCCGGGGTGATGGTGCGGCCGTCGCCGTGGAGGCGCCAGCCGGGGCCGCGCGAGGGCCGGGTGGGGGTGGGGGACATGGCCGCCTGCCGAGGGGTCGGGGATGGGGGTGTCGGGCGTTTCTCGGGGGCCTGGAAGCCTGAGCACAGCCCCGGTTCCGCGCCGGTGATTAGGGTACCGTGGGGCGCGTGGCTCAGTACTGTGGTGTGATCGGAGAGGCGCTCGTCGACGTCGTGGTCTCGGACACCGCGACCCCCCGCGTGCACGTCGGGGGCAGCCCCCTGAACGTGGCCGTGGGCCTGAGTCGGCTGGAGCGGCCCGTCCTGTTCGCCGGCCGCCTCGGCCGCGATGCGCACGGGGACATGATCGCCTCGCATCTGCGGGAGAACGGCGTGCGCTGCCTGCTCGAGCCGGATGCCGCCGCCACCTCCGTGGCCACCGCCCGCCTGGACCCCACGGGCGCCGCCAGCTACGAGTTCGAGCTGGACTGGACGCTGCCGCCCGCCGCCGCGCTCGCCCGGGACTTCGACGACGCCGCCGGCGGCCCCCTGCACCACATGCATGCCGGCTCCATCGCCACCATGCTCGCCCCCGGCGACGCCGAGGTGATGGCCCTGCTCGAGCGGATCTCCGCGGTCACGACCATCAGCTACGACCCCAACGTGCGGCCCACGATCGTGCCGGACCGGGCGTTCGCCCGCGCCCGCGCGGAGGAGTCCGTGCGGCTGGCGGACGTGGTGCACGCCTCGGACGAGGACATCGCCTGGCTGTACCCGGACCGCCCGCTGCTCGAGTCGCTGCAGGCGTGGCAACGGATGGGCCCGGCGTTCGTGGTGATGACCCGCGGCGCCGAGGACATCGTGGCCGTCACCGCGCACGGCGTGGTGGAGCGCCCGATCGTGCCCGTGGACGTCGCGGACACCGTGGGTGCCGGCGACTCGTTCACCGCCGCCCTGCTCGCCGCCCTCGACGACCGCTCCCTGCTCGGCGCCGCGAACCGCGGCCGCCTGCACGCGATGGACCCGGCCGACGTCGAGTCGGTGCTGATCTACGCCTCCCGCGCGTCGGCGATCACGGCCTCCCGCCCGGGGGCGGACCCGCCCACGCGGGCCGAGCTGGCGGACTGATCCCACGCCCGCCCGTCCCCGCACGAATCTGTTGCGCATCTGACCCTTCCGGCGGGTGGGGACGCCCCCAGAAGGGTCAGAGACGCAGAAGATCCCGGCCGCCTCAGAGCAGGCCCAGCCCTCGCACGGCGTCGCGCTCGGCCTCCAGCTCGGCGACGGTCGCGGCCAGCCGCCCGCCCTCACCCGGCAGCACGGACTCGTCCGGCTCCAGCCCCGGCACGATCCGCCACGCGGTGCCGCCGTCGGACGTCACGGGGAACGAGCTGATCAGCCCCTCCGGCACCCCGTAGGAGCCGTCCGAGACCACCGCGGCCGACGTCCGGCGCGGCGCACCGTCCGCGTCCACACCGGTGCCGAGGGTCCAGTCGCGCATGTGATCGATCGCCGCGGACGCCGCCGACGCCGCCGAGCTCGCCCCGCGCACCTCGATGATCTCCGCGCCCCGCCTCGCCACGCGCGGCACGAACTCCTCGCCCGCCCACACCGGGTCCACCACCTCGAGCGCCGGCCGCCACGTCCCGTCCACCCGCACGCGGGCGTGGGTGAGGTCCGGGAACTGGGTGGCGGAGTGGTTGCCCCAGATCGTCACGCCGGACACGTCCGTCACCGCGACGCCGGCCCGCGCCGCCAGCTGCGCCACGGCCCGGTTGTGGTCCAGCCGGGTCAGCGCCGTGAAGCGCTCGGCCGGCACGTCCGGGGCGTGCGCGGCGGCGATCAGCGCGTTGGTGTTGGCCGGGTTCCCGACGACGACGACCCGCACGTCCTGCGCCGCGTGGTCGTTGATCGCCCGGCCCTGCGGCCCGAAGATCCCGCCGTTCGCCTCGAGCAGGTCGCCGCGCTCCATGCCCTTCGTGCGCGGCCGTGCGCCGACGAGCAGCGCGTGCTGCACCCCGTCGAAGGCGCGGGCCGGGTCCTCCGTGACCTCCACGTCGGCCAGCAGCGGGAAGGCCGCGTCGGCGAGCTCCATGGCGGTGCCCTCCGCGGCGCCCAGGGCGGCCGGGATCTCGAGCAGGCGCAGCCGGACCGGGGTGTCCGGGCCGAGCATCCCGCCGGCGGCGATGCGGAAGAGCAGCGCGTAGCCGATGTTGCCGGCGGCGCCGGTGACGGTGACCGTGCGGGGCGTCGTCGACGCGGGGTCCGGGGCGGTGTCCTGTGCGGTGGTCTGCTGTGCGGTGTCCACGCCCCCATCGTGCCCCCGCTCGCCCGCGGAGGACACCCCGGCCCGCCGCACGGCCCCGGCCTAGACTGAGCGCATGCCCGCCCTGCCCCTGCCCTCGCGCCGTCCGCGGATGATCGCGACGGACCTGGACGGCACCATCATCGGGTACCGGCACACGCGGTCGGGGCGCCTGAGCCCGCGCACCATCGCGGCGCTGCGGGACGCCCACGACGCCGGCGTCGAGGTGGTGTTCGTGACCGGCCGTCCCCTCCGCTGGCTCGGCCCGCTGAGCGCGCAGCTCGGCCCCGTCGGCCCGGTGATCTGCTCCAACGGCGCCGTCCTCGTGGACACCGCCACGGACGACGTCCTGATCGCCCACCCCATGCCCGTCGAGGCCGTGTGGACCGCCACGGACCGGCTGCGCGCCCTGGACCGCACCGTGTCCTTCGGCGCCGAGACCCTCGAGGGCTTCTTCTGGGAGCACGCGTTCTCCGAGCGCGCCGAGTTCCGGGCTGAGGTCCACGCGGCGGCCACGCTCGAGGCCGCGCTGCCGGGTCGGCTGGGCGTGGTGAAGCTGCTGGCCCGCTCGGACACCCTGGCCCCGGACGCCTTCCTCGCCGCGGCCCGCGCCGAGCTGGACGAGCTCGTGAGTGCCACGCACTCCGCGCCCGGCATCGCGCTCGTGGAGATGTCCGCCCCGGGCGTGCACAAGGCCGCGACCCTCGCCGAGTTCGCCGCGAGCCGGGGGGTCGCGCCGGTCGACGTCGTCGCGTTCGGGGACATGCCCAACGACCTGGAGATGCTCCAGTGGGCTGGTCTCGGCCTGGCCGTGGCCTCGGGCCATCCGTCGCTGCTGGCCGCGGCGGACGGCGTGGTCGGGGCGTGCGACGACGACGGGGTGGCCGCCACCGTCGAACGCCTGCTGGAGCTGCCCACGGACTGAGCCGCGGGCCACCCCCGGCGGGTCAGAGGAACTCGTACGGGTCGAACGCCTCGACGTCGATCACGCGCAGGCGCGGCAGGGACGAGTCGAACGCGCCCACCGCGTGCTCCAGGTCGAAGAACTCGACCCCGGGGATGCGGCGCAGCTCGTGGGAGAGGAACTCCTCGAAGCCCATGATCCCGGTGCGTCGGCCCGGCGTGGCCGCGAGGTCGGTGAGCTGGGGGGCGAAGTCGGCGTCGTGGCTGACGAGGACGACGTCGTCCTCCCGGCCCAGCAGCGCCTCCGCGGTGCGCTGGATGCCGATGTCCACGACCTTGCCCTCGCCCCGCAGCATGATCGGCTGGAAGCCGAGGGCGGTGAGCGCCTGGACGAACGGGATGGGGATCTCACCGTCGATGGCGAGGAAGAACAGGCCCTTGACCGGCTGGTCCCAGCGGTCCTCGAGGTAGCCGAGCAGGCGCTTCCAGCGTGGCCGCTCGTCGGGCTGGGGGCGCCGCTGCAGGATGGACGTGCCGAGGGTGGCGTCGATGTTCTCGCCGTCGATCAGCAGGTAGGTGGTTCGCTCGCTCACGCTCTCGAGGCTACCCGCTGGGGTGGACGTCGGTCAGCGCGCGCGGTCGAACGGGGCCGTCAGCAGGCGGACGACGCCCTCCAGCGGCCCCGCGCGGAACGGGCCGATACGCACGACGGCCCGCCACAGCAGCGGCAGCAGCAGCGCGCCGGCCACCAGCACGGCCAGGTTGAACCACGTGTCGTCCGTGCCCGTGGCGCTGCGCCACGGCCCGGGTCCGAGCCCCCGCACCCAGCCGAGGTACCACAGGTGCGCCACGTACACGGACAGCGTCATCGCGCCGGGCACGGCCAGCAGCCCGGCCCACCGCGGCGCCAGGGCCGCGCACCCGCCGAGCACGGTCAGCACGAGGCCCGTGTCCAGCAGGGCCTCCGCGGGGGTCGCCGTGTAGGGCACGGGGGCGGCGCCGGTCTGCGTCCGGGACAGGGCGAGCACGACGCCGGCCAGCGCGATCCCCCCGGCCGCCCAGGCGAGCCCCGTGAGCCGTGCGCGCCGGGCCGGGGCCGCCGTCGTCGTGCCGTGGACGGTGGCGACCAGCACCGCCCCCAGCAGCGCCCACGCGAGGAACAGGGGGAGACGGTACGGGCCGTCCGTGAGGAACGCGGAGACCCACGGGGTCAGCGTCGCGCGGCTCAGCCCGAGCGCCTGCGCGGCGGGGAGGAGCCGGTCGACGACGTCGGCCGTCGGTGTGGCGGCGAGCAGGAGGCCGCCTCCGCCGGCCAGGACGGCGAGCACGAGGTGCGCGGCGAGGGGGAGGGCGGCCAGCAGTGCCATGAGCACCGTGAGCACAGCCAGGTGCGCCAGCACGTTCACGACGGCCGCCCCGAAGAGCCCGGTCAGCCACGCCGCCCCGCACAGGGCGGCCGCCCGCACAAGCGCGCGGGGCACGGCCCGGCCACGGCCCAGCCACTCCGCCTCGAGGCGCGCGCCCACGCCCACGAGCGCCGCGAACAGGGGCGCGGTGAGGTGCTCGGAGAGGTGGAGCACCCCACCCGGGCCGCCGGCGGGCGCCGTGTGGGCGACCATCATCGCGACCAGGGCCAGGCCGCGCGCGACGTCCACCCAGACCAGGCGGCCCCGGGCGGTGTGGGTGGCGGCGGGAGCGTGGGAGGAGGGGGCGGGCACGGCGACCTCCGAGGTGGGGGACTCAGTCCAGGACGCGGGTGAGGTCGGCGTCCTCGTAGCGGACCGGCTTCGAGCCGGTGACGAGCTTGTGGCCGAGCCACAGCGCGAGGAACAGGGGCAGGCCGATGTACGCGCTGGCCACGGCCACGAGGTCCACGTCGCCCATGAACGCCTGGTAGTTCTGGCCGAGGATCACGACGGCGCACATGACCAGCGCGACGATCGGGCCCAGGGGGAACAGGAAGGCGCGGTAGGGCAGATCCTTCGGATCGTGGCCCTGCGCGACGTAGGCCTGCCGGAACCGGTAGTGGCTCCAGGCGATGCCCATCCACACGATGAACCCGGCCAGGCCCGAGGCGGAGACGAGCCACACGTAGGCGGCGCCGTCCCCGATGAACGTGGTCAGGAAGCACGCCGCGCCCACCGCGGTGGTGGCGTAGAGGGCGTTCATGGGCACGCCGCGCCGGTTCACCTTCGCCAGGAAGCGCGGGGCCTTCCCGGAGTCGGCCAGGGCCCAGAGCATGCGGGTGGAGGCGTACAGGCCCGAGTTGCCCGCGGAGAGGATGGCCGTGAGGATCACGGCGTTCATCACGGAGGCGGCGGCGAGCACGCCCGCGTTCTCGAAGACGAGCGTGAACGGGGAGATCGAGATGTCCTCGACGTCGCTGCCCAGCAGGTGGGGGCTGGTGTAGGGGATGAGGAAGCCGACGACGGTGATTGCGCCGACGTAGAAGAGCAGGATGCGCACGAACACGGTGCGGATCGCCTTGGGCACGTTCTTCTCCGGGTCCTCGGCCTCGCCCGCGGCCACGCCGACCAGCTCGGTGCCCTGGAAGGAGAAGCCGGCCACCATGAAGATCGCCAGGATGCCGGCGCCGCCGCCCACGAAGGGGGCCTCGCCGTCCGTCCAGTTGTGGAAGCCGGGGGAGGAGCCGCCGAGGATGCCGACGATCATCAGGACGCCGAGCACCAGGAAGATCACCACCGTGGCGACCTTGATGAGCGAGAACCAGAACTCGCTCTCGCCGTAGGCGCGCGTGGAGAGGGCGTTGAGGCCGAAGAGCAGCGCGAGGAAGATCGCGGACCAGATCCACGAGGGCACGTCCGGGAGCCAGTACCGCATGATCAGGGCCGCCGCGACGAGCTCGGCGGCCACCGTGATCGCCCAGTTGTACCAGTAGTTCCAGCCGATGGCGAAGCCGAACGAGGGGCTCACGAAGCGGGTCGAGTACTCCTCGAACGCGCCGGAGACCGGCAGGTACGTGGACATCTCGCCGAGCGACTGCATCAGCAGGAACACCATGAAGCCGATGGCCACATAGGCCACGAGGGCGCCACCGGGGCCGGCGGTCGCGATGGTGTTGCCCGAGGCCACGAACAGGCCCGTGCCGATGGCGCCGCCCATCGCGATCATCGTCAGGTGCCGGGACTTGAGGGTGCGTTGCAGGGAGCCGCCCTCATGGGTGGCGTGGGCGGCGGAGGCGGCCGGCGTCGACGGGGACGTCCGGGGTGCGCTGGTGTCCACGGTGGCCTTTCGGTGGAGGAGCGGTCGGACGCGCGTCGAAGGCCGCGGCGTCCCACCCTGCTGCACGGTGGTAGAAGGGTATCCCGGCCGGGCGCGTCCGTCAGACGGCGGGGACGAGTTCGGCGCGCAGCGCCGCCGTGAACGCGTCCACGTCCTCCTCGGTCGTGTCGAAGCCGCACACCCAGCGCACCTCGCGGCGCGCCGCGTCCCAGTCGTAGAACCGGAAGCGGGCGCGCAGCCGGTCGGCCACGCCCTCGGGCAGGACGGCGAACACGGCGTTGGCGTCCGTGGCCTGCGTGAACTCGACGCCGGCCAGCGAGCCGTCGGCGACCCCCGCCTCGATGCCGGCGCGCAGCCGGGCGGCCATGGCGTTGGCGTGGCGGGCGGAGCGCAGGTACAGGTCGCCGTCGAACAGGGCGAGCAGCTGCGCCGAGATGAAGCGCATCTTCGAGGCCAGCTGCATCTGGTTCTTGCGCAGGTACACGAGGCCGTCCGCGGCGTCCGGGTCGAGCACGACGACGGCCTCGGCCAGCAGCGCCCCGTTCTTGGTGCCGCCGAGGGAGAGCACGTCCACGCCGACGTCGGTGGTGAAGGCGCGCAGCGGCAGGCCCAGGGAGGCCGCGGCATTGGCGATGCGGGCGCCGTCCATGTAGACGCGCATCCCGTGCTCGTGGGCGTAGTCCGTGATGGCCTTGACCTCGTCCGGGGTGTAGACCGTGCCGAGCTCGGTGGACTGGGTGAGGTAGACGACCAGGGGCTGGGCGCGGTGCTCGTCACCCCAGCCCCAGGCCTCGGCGGCGATCAGCTCGGGGGTGAGCTTGCCGTCGTCGGTGGCCACGGGCAGCAGCTTGATGCCGGCGGACTTCTCGGGCGCGCCGCCCTCGTCCACGTGGATGTGCGCGGTGTCCGCGCAGATCACCGCGCCCCAGCGGGGCAGCATGGCCTGGAGCCCGACGACGTTCGCCCCGGTCCCGTTGAACATCGGCCACGCGGTGGCGTCCTTGCCGAAGTGCTGGGCCACGACCTCCTGAAGACGCGCCGTGTACACGTCCTCGCCGTAGGCGACCTGGTGGCCCCCGTTGGCCTCGGCGATCGCCGCGAGCACCTCCGGGTGGACGCCGGAGTAGTTGTCCGAGGCGAAGCCCCGCTCCTGCGGATCGTGGATCCTCTGCATGTCAGTCCGTTCCCTTCTCCTGGAGCGTGAGGACGGCGTCGTTCAGCGCGCCCGCCTCAGCCTTCCACAGTCGCGCGTACTCCTCGGCCAGCCGTTCCTCGAGCCCGGCGAGGGACTTCACGCGGAACACGACGGCCGCCGAGCGCAGCGGCGCCTCCGCGTCCCGGGCGGCCTTGGCCCAGCCCTGCGCGACCGCGCGGGTCCATGCCTCGCTCGCCGCCTTCACCGCGGCGTAGTTCGCGCCGCCGGCGAGCGGCCGGGTCACCGCCGTGGACGAGACGATCGCGAGGCGACCGGCGGACGAGGCCCGCAGGTCGTCGTCGAGGGCCCGGCTCACGTGCCGCAGCGCCGTGAACGAGGCCTCGAGGGCGCGGTAGTCCTCCTCGGTCTGGCCGGCGAGGCCCCCGCCGCCGCGCCAGCCGCCCACCAGGTGGAGCAGGCCGTCGATCCGGGTGCCGCGGGCGTGCAGGTCCTCGACGAGGCCGCGGACGGCGGTCTCGTCCGTGAGGTCCAGGGCCGCGGTCTCGGCGCCGAGTTCGGCGAGGGGGGCGAGCTTCGCGGCGTCGCGCCCGGTCGCGACGACGTGCGCGCCGGCGTCGAGGAGGGTGCGGGCGGCGGCCCGGCCCGAGGCGCTCGTGGCGCCCGCGATCAGGACGGCGCGGTCGGTCAGGGCGGCCACGGGTCAGGCGTCCGTGCCGCGGATCCCGGCGGTGGACTCGATGACGCCGCACATCTTCTTCTCGAGGGCCTCGAAGAACATGGACAGCGGGAACTCGTCGTCGAGCACGAGGTCGGTGTAGCCCTTGGGCGGGCCGGCGAGCACCTCGCGCGGCAGGCCCTGCGCCCACACGGAGGCCGGGTGCGGGGTGACCACGGAGGCGACGAGCTCGTAGGCCTGGAGCCAGTGCACGGTCTTGGGGCGGTCGATGGACTCCCAGTAGAGCGTGTCGATGGCGTCGCCCAGCTCGACGACGGCGTTGGCGAGCCGGTCCCAGTCCACGCTGAGCTCGACGTCGCGCCACTGGATCACGTCCTTGCGGTGCAGCCAGGCGAAGAGCAGCTGGCCGCCGAGGCCGTCGTAGTTGCGGACGCGGGAGCCGGTGAGGGCGAAGCGGAAGACGCGGTCGAAGAGGACGGCGTGCTGCACGAGCCCGGCGTGGCGGCGGGTCTGCTCCTCGAGCGCGGTGAGCTGCTCACCGGCGGCGGCGCGCGCCGTGAGGCGGCGCTCGATCGCCACGCACTCGCGGAAGGCGGTCATGTCGCAGCGCATCTCCTCGAGCGTGTAGAGGAAGAAGGGCATGCGCTGCTTGATCATGAACGGGTCGAAGGGCAGATCGCCGCGCATGTGCGTGCGGTCGTGGATGAGGTCCCACATCACGAAGGTGCCCTCGGCGAGCTCCTGGCAGGAGAGCAGTTCGGCGAGCTCGGCCGGGAGCTCGAGCTGGGTGATCTCGGCGGCGGCGGTGACGACCCGGCGGAAGCGGGCGGCCTCGCGGTCCTGGAAGATGGCGCCCCACGTGAAGGTGGGGATCTCGCGCATGGCCACGGTCTCGGGGAAGAGGACGGCCGAGTTCGTGTCGTAGCCGGGGGTGAAGTCGATCAGGCGCAGGGAGACGAAGAGGCGGTTGCCGTAGTCGCCGGCCTCGAGCTCGGCGATGAACTCGGGCCAGATGGTCTCGACGACGAGGGCCTCCACGTGCCGGTCGGGGGAGCCGTTCTGCGTGTACATCGGGAAGACCACGAGGTGCCGGACGCCGTCGACGCGGTGCTCCTGCGGCTGGAAGGCGATGAGGGAGTCCAGGAAGTCGGGCTCGGCGAAGCCGCCGTCGGCCCAGCGGGCGAAGTCGCGGGGCAGGGCGGCGAGGTAGGCGGCGTCGTGCGGGAAGAGCGGGGCGAGCTCCTCGACGGCGGCGACGATGGTCTCCACGTGCTCGCGCGCGGCGGCGTGGTCCGCCGGGTCCGGGATGGAGCCGTCCTTGACCTGCAGGGGCTGCAGGGCGGTGGCGGCGGCCTTGAGGCGGAGCCAGGCCGGGTGGGTCTCGACGGTGCGCGCGTCGGACGGGGTCTCCGGGACGACGACGTCGGTCCGGGCGGGCTGCAGAGTGGTGGACATGAAACCCTCCTGAGGTCGAAGCGCCGGAAAGTATCCGGTGATATGGATCACTTGCCGGAAGGTTTCCATCAGCGCACGGGGCTGTCAACCCGGCGGCCGGGGCCGGCTGATAGCGTGCGGCGCATGGACGACCCTGTCGACGCGCGGCTCGCGGCCGCCGTCTCCCATGACCCGCGCGCCACGCTCGCCCAGCTCTCCGAGCGGGTCGGCCTCTCGACCTCCGCCGTGCAGGCGCGCCTGCGTCGGCTCGAGAGCACGGGCGTGATCACGGGCTACCGCGCGCTGCTCGACCCCGAGGCCGTGGGCAGGCCGCTCTCCGCGTTCATCGAGATCAGCCCGCTGGACCCGCGCCAGCCCGACGACGCCCCCGAGCTCCTCGAGTCCATCGCGGCGATCGAGGCGTGCCACTCCGTGGCCGGCGACGCCGCGTACATGCTCTTCGTGCGCGTGGGCTCGCCACGCGAGCTCGAGGCCCTCGTGACGGAGATCCGCCAGACGGCGTCGGTGTCCACCCGGACCACCGTGGTGCTGCAGACCTTCTACGAGCACCGCCCCATGCTGGAGTTGCCGGCGGAGGACTGAGGGCGGGCGCGTCGGCCCCACCTGTCACGTGAGTGGTCGGAATGAGGGCGGGTCTGACGCTCATTCCGACCTCTCGCGTTCCCGGCTGCGGCAGCGGGCACTCGGCCGTCCGTCCCCGCTACGGTGATCCCGTGCGTCCGACCTCGCCCCGTCCCGCCCCCGCCTACCTCACCGACTCCGTCCCCGCCCGTCGCGGCCACCCGCTGGGGTTCGCGCACCGGGGCGCCGCCGTCGACCGGGAGAACTCCCTGGCCGCGTTCGTGGACGCCCACGCCGCCGGGTTCACCTACCTCGAGCTGGACGTGCGCACCACGGCGGACGGCGAGCTCGTCGTGTTCCACGACGAGGCCCTGGACCGTGTCAGCACGGGCCGTGGCCGGCTGCGCGACCACACGTGGGAGCGGCTGGCGGACGTCACGGTCGGCGGGGAGCCGCTGCTGCGCTTCGCCGAGCTGCTGACGGCGCTCCCCGAGGCCCGCCTCAACGTGGACCTCAAGGACCGTGCGTCGGCCCCGGCCCTGGCCCGCATCCTCGCCGAGCACGGCGCCTGGGACCGCGTGCTCGTCGCGTCGTTCCACGACTCGCGGCGCCGCCTCTTCCGACGCGCCCTCGCCCGCCTCGGCCACCCCGAGCGGGCGTACGGGCCGGAGCGGGTGGCGACGTCGGGCGGGGCGGCCGCCATCGCGGCGCTCGTGACGCTGGGCCCGCTGGGACTGACCCGCTGGCTGCGCCGGTACGCCCTCGACGTCGACTGCGTGCAGGTGCCCGTCCGGCACGGCCGCGTGCCCGTGGCCACCGCCGACTTCGTGCGCCGCTGCCACGCGGCGGGCCTGCCGGTGCACGTGTGGGTCGTCGACGAGCCCGCGGAGATCGAACGCCTGCTCGACCTCGGCGTCGACGGCGTCATGACCGACCGTGCCGACGTCCTCGCCGAGGTCTACGCCCGCCGCGGCTTCTGGCCGCAGCGCTGACCCCCGCCCGCCCCCGGCCCGCGGCTCGCGGCCCGCGGCCGACCTTCGAGCGTGAAATCGGGGCTATGGGCGCTTTCGAACGTGAGTTAGGCCCCATGTCACGTTCGAAAGCGCGGGCCCAGCCGGGCCCGGCCAGCCCCGCCCCCACCCACCCCTCAGAGCATCTTCGGCAGCAGCGCCCGCTTCATCCGCCCGTACGGCGGGTACGCGGTCTTGAGCGTGTCCACCTGGTCCGACTTCGTGATGGACGGGCGCAGGTGGGAGAACGTCTCGAAGCCGTGGATGCCGTGGTACGCGCCCATCCCGGACGCGCCGATCCCGCCGAACGGCAGCGTCGCGATGCCAGCGTGCAGCAGGCCGACGTCGTAGCCGAGGCCGCCGGCCTGCACCTGGTCGTCGAACGCGCGGTGGTAGCTCGGCCGGTCCGTGAACAGGTACGCGGCCAGCGGGTGCGGGCGCTCCGCGATGAAGTCCAGGGCGTCCTGGAAGGTGTCCACGGTCAGCACGGGCAGGATCGGGCCGAACAGCTCCTCCTGCATGAGCGCGCCGTCCGGCTTGACGCCCGTCACCACGGTCGGCGCCATGTACCGCCCCGCCACGTCCACGTCGCCGCCGACGAGCAGCTCGGCGCCGGCGTCGAGGTCCGCCTGAAGCATCTCCCGCAGCCGCTCCGCGTGCTCGGCGGAGATGAGGCGGCCGTAGTCCTTCGACGCGCGGGGGTCGTCGCCGTAGAACTCGCGCAGGGCTGCGGGGAGCTCGGCGGTCACCTGACGCAGCGCGGCCTCGCCGACGGCCAGCACGTAGTCCGGGGCCACGCACGTCTGACCCGCGTTGGTGAACTTCGCCCACGCGATCCGGCGGGCCATCGCGCCCGTGTTCCGGGACGGCGTCACCACCGCCGGCGACTTGCCGCCCAGCTCGAGCGTCACGGGGGAGAGGGTCTTCGCCGCCGCCTCGTAGACGATCCGGCCCACGCGCTCCCCGCCGGTGTAGAGGATGTGGTCCCACGGCTCCGCCAGCAGCGCGGTGTTGCACTCCTTGCCGCCCGCCACCACGGAGACCAGTGCGGAGTCCAGGTACTGCGGCACCAGCTCCCGCAGCGCCGCCGCCGTGGCCGGGGCCTTCTCCGACGGGCTGAGCACCACCGTGTTGCCGGCCGCCAGCGCGCCCACGACCGGGGCGAGCGCGAGCTGCACCGGATAGTTCCACGCGCCGATGACCAGCACGAGACCCTTGGGTCGCGGCCGGACCTCCGCGCTCGCGGGCCGCAGGGCCAGCGGCAGCTTCACGGGCCGCGGCTCCATCCAGTCGGTCAGGTGCAGCAGCGCGTGGTCCACCTCGGAGCGCACCGAGACGATCTCCGTGATCAGCGCCTCGGTGGCCGGCTTGCCCAGGTCCGTGCCGAGCGCCGCGACGAACCGGTCCGCGTGCTCCGTCAGCATCCGCTTCAGGCCCTTGAGCTGGCGCACCCGCACCGCGCGCGGGTGGGCGGCGCGGGAGCGGGCGGCGGCGCGCAGACGCTCGACGGCGGCCCGCGGCTCCTCGGGTCGGGGCCCGGCCGGCGCGATCGGCAGGGCCTCGGTGGGCAACGGCTCGCGAACCGGATCGTCGTCGGGGGTGTCGGGGGCGTCGGTGGTCAGACCGGGGGGCTGCGTGCTCATGTCGGCCACGCTACCGAGCCGCCCTGTGCGACGGCAGGGCGGGGCGCCGTCGTCGTCCCCCGCGCGACCCGCGCACTTTCGTTCGGAAGAGGGCGCCCCCAGGGTCTTTTCGTTCGGGAAACGGCGCGCGCGCCCCGCCGTTTCCCGA
>NZ_JBHNYP010000008.1:0-96100 GCF_054960655.1 Micrococcus sp. PSi08
GGCCGTCCGGGCCCGTGCCGGTCAGCGCGGCCACGTCCACGCCCTTCTCGCGGGCGAGCTTGCGGACGATCGGGGAGGTCACGCGCGGGGCGCCGGCCTCGGCCGTGGGGGCCGGCGTCGGGCGGGTGGCGCCGTGGCCGCGCTTGGACGGACGACTGCGGGAGGTGGCCTTGTGGCCGGAGGTGCCGTAGCCGATGAGCACGGCGCCGGAGGCCTCGTCGTCGGAGCCGGCGACGTCGCCGTCGCCGCCGCGGGCCTTGTCCGGCTTCGGCTGGACGCCGGCCATCTCCTCCTCGCGGTAGCTCAGCGCGCCGGGGCGGGCGGCCTCGGCCGCGGCCGCACCGGTGGACGGTGGGACGGCGAGGGTCTCGGTGCCGGCGACGGGCGCGGAGCCCTCACCGGACTCGCCGGCCTCGCCGATGGTGATCAGCGGGCTGCCGACGTCCATCGTCTCGCCCTCGGCGCCGTGCAGGATCAGCACGGTGCCGGCGTACGGGCTCGGCACCTCGACGAGGGCCTTGGCGGTCTCGACCTCGACCATGGGCTGGTCGACGGCCACGGTGTCGCCCTCGGCGACGAGCCAGCGGACGATGTCGGCCTCGGTCAGGCCCTCGCCCAGGTCGGGCAGCAGGAAGGTGTTGCTCATGCGCGGGCCTCCTCGGCGTCCAGGTCCCAGTTCAGGTCGTCGATCGCGTCCAGGATGCGGTCGATGTTCGGCAGGTGGTGCTCCTCGAGCTTCGGCGCGGGGAACGGGATGTCGAAGCCGGTCACGCGGCCCACGGGCGCCGCCAGCGAGTGGAAGCAGCGCTGCTGGATCCGGGCCACCAGCTCGGAGGCCACGGACGCGAAGCCCTGCGGCTCGGCGACGACGACGGCGCGGCCGGTCTTGGCGACCGAGGCGGTCATCGTGTCCTCGTCCAGCGGGTTCACGGTGCGCAGGTCCACGACCTCCACCGCGAGCCCCTCCTCCGCGGCCGCGTGGGCGGCGGCGAGGCAGGTGGGGACGGAGGGGCCGTAGGAGACGAGGGTGACGTCCGTGCCCTCGCGGACGACGGCGGCGCGCGCCCAGGCCTCGCCGTGCTCCTTCTTGTCCTCGACGCGGGCCCAGCCCTCCTCGAACTCTTCGCGCAGCTGGTCGAGGTCGAGCTCGGCCTTGGTCCAGTACATCTTCTTGGGCTCCATGAAGACCACCGGATCGTCCAGACGGATGGCCGAGCGCAGCATCATGTACGCGTCCTTCACCGAGGCCGGGGTGTACACCTTCAGGCCCGGGGTGTGCGCGTAGTAGGACTCGGAGGAGTCGCAGTGGTGCTCCACGCCGCCGATGCCGCCGCCGTAGGGGATGCGGATGGTGATCGGCATGGGCGTGGCGCCCTTGGTGCGGTTGCGCATCTTGGCCACGTGCGAGGCGATCTGCTCGAAGGCCGGGTATGCGAACGCGTCGAACTGCATCTCGATCACGGGGCGGGCGCCGCCGAGGGCCATGCCCACGGCCATGCCCGCGATGCCGGACTCGGCCAGCGGGGTGTCGAAGCAGCGCTCCTCGCCGAAGCGCGCGGTCAGCCCGTCCGTGATGCGGAAGACACCGCCGAGGGTGCCGACGTCCTCGCCGAACACCACCACCATGTCGTCGGCGGCCATCTCGTCGGCCAGCGCCGCGTTGAGCGCGGCGGCGAAGGTCAGGGTCGCCATGCTCAGGCCTCCTGGTTCTCGGAACGGGACAGCTCCTCGGCCAGCTGCGCACGCTGGGCGGCGAGCTGCGGGGTCTGCACGGAGTAGACGTGGTCGAACAGCTCGAGCGGATCGAGCTCCGTCTCGGCGTTCATGGCGTCACGCAGCTGCTGCGCGACGTCCTCGGCGTCGCGGGCGATCTGGGCCGAGACCTCCTCGGTGAGGGCGCCGGTGGACTCGAGGTAGGCGGTCATGCGGCGCAGCGGGTCGCGCGCCTCCCACTCCTTCACCTCGGCGTCGTCGCGGTAGCGCGAGGGGTCGTCCGTGTTGGTGTGCGCCTGCATGCGGTAGGTGTCCGCCTCCACGAGGAAGGGGCCCTGGCCCTGCCGGCACAGCTCCACGGCGCGGCCCAGCACGGCCAGCAGGGCGCCGAGGTCGTTGCCGTCCACGCGCTCGCCGGCCAGGCCGTAGCCCACGGCCTTGTGGGCCAGGGACGGGGCGGCCGACTGCTTGGCGAACGGCACGGAGATGGCGAACTTGTTGTTCTGCACGAAGAAGATCACCGGCAGCTTGAACACGGCCGCGAAGTTCAGCGCCTCGTGGAAGTCGCCCTCGGAGGTGCCGCCGTCGCCGACCATGGCCAGGCACACGACCTCCTCGCCGCGCAGGCGGGCGGCCTTGGCCATCCCGACGGCGTGCAGCATCTGGGTGGTCAGGGGCGTGGACTGGATGGAGACGTGGTGCTTCTGGGGGTCGTAGCCCTGATGCCAGGTGCCCTGGTAGGCCACCATCACCTCGAGCGGCGGGACGCCGCGGGCGATCACGGCCACGGTGTCGCGGTAGGTCGGGAACAGCCAGTCGTGCTCGCCCAGGCAGACGGCGGCGGCGACCTCGGAGGCCTCCTGGCCATGCGAGGACGGATAGACGGCCATGCGACCCTGGCGCACCAGGGCGTAGGCCTGGTCGTTGACGCGGCGGCCGATGACGAGGTGGCGGTAGGCGGCCAGCAGCTCCTCGTCGGAGGGCAGGGGATACTCGTGGCCGGGCTCGGTGCCCTGCTCCTCCGGGGCCAGCAGAGTGCCGTCCTCGCCGATCAGCTGGATGCGGCGGGCGGCGGGGAGCAGGTACTCCTCGAGGGAGATGCCGAAGGCGGCGCCGGCGTTCGGGCGGGTCTCGGCCTCGTCGGTCCGGGCGGCCCCGGGCACGGCGGGGGTGGGGTCACTCATGGCGGGTCCTCTCGATCTGTGGCCTTCAGTGTGCCCAAGAGGGTCAATGTGTCGCTCGCCCGCCCGGGATCACGAGACAATCGGGTGCAAACCAGGCACTCCATCGGACGAACTGCTATGGTGACTCGTGCCACGTAGACGGTCCGCCGCCGCGTGGCCGACCCCGTCCGCCCCGCCCCAGGAGGAGCCATGGCCGCCGAGCCGCTGGACCGCGTGGACCGCGCGATCGTCCGCGAACTGACGCAGGACGGGCGGATGTCCGTCGCGGCCCTGGCCGAGCGCGTGCACATCTCCCGCGCGCACTGCTACTCGCGTCTGAACCGCCTGCAGGACGCGGGCGTGATCACAGGCTTCACCGTGCGGGTCGACCCCGTCAAGGTCGGCTTCGGGGCCTCCGCCCACGTGACCATGAAGCTGCGTCAGCACGACTGGCGCGAGCTGCGCGCCACGCTTCTGGCCATCCCCGAGGTCTCCCACGTCTCCCTCGTGGGCGGGAACATGGACGTGATCCTGCTGGTCCGCGCGCGGGACACCGCCGACCTGCGCCGTGTGATCTTCGACGAACTGCAGACCCTGCCGAGCGTCGTCGACACGCAGACGTACATGGTCTTCGACGACCAGGCCTCCGGGCAGACCATCCCCCCGGACGAGACCGCCGACTGAGCCGATGGTCCGGCGCCCCGGTCAGCGGGGGCGCACGACGACGGGCGGCGGGTCCGCCACAGCCCCAGGCCCGCGCGGCAGCACCGCGGCGAACACGACCGCTCCGACACCGCAGACGACCGCGAGGGAGCCGACGCCGACGGCCAGCCCGGCCGCGGCGGTCGCCCCGGAGAGCAGCAGCGGCCCGGCGAGCATCCCCGCGTCGGACATCGAGCGCCACAGACCGAGGAACGGGGCGCGCGCGTTCGGCGGCGAGTGGTCCGCCCCGAGGGTCATCACGATCCCCGCGCCGAAGCCGTTGCCGATGCCCAGCAGCACCGCCGCCGCCGCGAACGCCGTCGGCTCCCGGGTGAGGCTGATCGCCAGGAACCCCGCCCCCAGCAGGGTCAGGCACGGCACCGCCACAGCGCGCCGGCCGAAGCGGTCCATGAGCCGACCCGAGGGGTAGAAGAGCAGCAGGTCCGCCGCGCCGGCCAGGCCGAAGACGAGCGACGCCGTCGCCGCGTCCAGGCCCAGGTGCGTGGCCCACAGCGGGATGACGGCGTTGCGCGCCGCGCGGGCGGCGGAGACGGCCACGACACCGAAGCCGGCCGTGAGCAACGCCCCGCGCCGGGCGCGCGCCACGTCCAGCAGCCGGGGTCGACCGGCCGGGCCGGGCTCCTCCCCCGCCGCCGGATCGGACGCCGGCACCGGCAGATCCCGGATCCGCAGGCACAGCAGGGCGCCGACGGCCATGGCCGCGGCGGCCGCGGCGAACGCGCCGTCCAGCCCGAGCGGGGCCTGCGCGGCGGCACCCAGGAACGGGCCCAGGAACGTCCCGATCCGCACGGTCCCGCCGAGCGTGGACATCGCGCGGGCCCGGTGCGTGGCCGGCACCGCCACCGCCAGGTACGCCTGGCGGGCCAGGTTGAACCCGGCCCCGGCCATGCCCACGGCGAGCACCGCGGCCAGGAACAGCGCCAACCGCCCCGGCTCGGCCACCCCCGCCGCCGAGGGCCCGGAGGACACCCCGGCCGTCGTCGCCCAGGCCAGACCCGCGCCGACCGTGCCGAGCCCGGCGGAGACGACCATGGTGACCCGCTCCCCCGCCCGGGCCGCGAGCGCCGAGGCCGGCCCGTTGGCCACGAGCGAGCCGAGCCCCACCAGCAGCACGACGGCGGCCGCCCGCGCCGCGTCCAGGCCGAGGGCCAGCGCCGCCACCGCGAGCGCGGGCGTCATGGCGCCCAGGCCGACGGCGTAGACGGTGGAGGGGGCGTAGATCTGCACGGCGTCGCGCAGCGCCTCCCGGGTGCGGGCGGCGGAGGCGGAGCGGGGACGCATGCCCGCGAGCGTAGCGGGACGGCACGCGCGCCATCGTCGTGGGACCGGGTCACTACGCTGGTGCCATGGCCTCCCGCACCGCCTCTCCACCGCCCTCGCCCGCCCCGTCCACCGCCGCTCCCCGCGGCGCCCTGGACCGGTACTTCCGCATCACCGAGCGCGGCTCGTCGGTGGGCCAGGAGTTCCGCGGCGGCCTCGCCACGTTCCTGGCGATGAGCTACATCGTGGTGCTGAACCCGCTGATCCTGTCCGGGCCCGACTCGGCCGGGAACACCCTGGGCATCCCCGCCGTGGCCGCCGTCACCGCGCTCGTGGCGGGCGTCATGACCATCGTCATGGGCGTGTGGGCGCGGCACCCGTTCGCGGTGGCCGCGGGCCTGGGCGTCTCCGCGTTCGTCTCCATCACCATCGCCACGACGCCGGGGCTCACCTGGCCCCAGCTGATGGGCCTCGTCACCCTCGCCGGTCTCGTGATGCTCCTGCTCGTGGTCACCGGCTTCCGCCGCGCCGTGTTCGACGCGGTCCCGGAGGCGCTGAAGTCCGGCATCGTGGTGGGCATCGGCCTGTTCATCGCGCTGATCGGCCTCGTCAACGCCGGGTTCGTGCGGCGGCTGCCGGACGCCGCCGACACCACGGTCCCGGTGGGCCTGGGCACGGGCGGCGAGCTCGAGGGCTGGCCCGTGCTGGTCTTCGTCGTCGGGCTGCTGCTGACCGCGGTCCTCGTGATCCGCAAGGTGCGCGGCGCCATCCTGATCGGCATCGTCGCGGCGACGATCCTCGCCAACGTGCTGGAGGCCGTGTTCCACATCGGCCCCTCCGTGGACGCCGACGGGAACGCCGTGCCCACCGGCTGGTCCCTGATCGCCCCCTCCCTGCCCGAGTGGACCGCCCCGGACCTGCACCTGCTCGGCAGCGTGGACCTGTTCGGCGCCTTCACCTCCGTGGGCGGGCTGATGGCCTCCCTGCTCGTGTTCGCGATCCTGCTCTCCGTGTTCTTCGACGCGATGGGCGTCTCCGTGGGCCTGGCCCGCGAGGCCGGCACCGTGAACCCGGACGGCTCCATCCCCGACCTGAACCGGGTGCTCGCCGCGGACGCGCTCGCGGTCACGGTGGGCGGTGGCGCCTCCGGCTCGGCGCACCAGATCTTCGTGGAGTCCGGCACCGGCATCGGCGAGGGCGCCCGGACCGGCCTGGCCTCCGTGTTCACCGGCCTGTTCTTCCTCGCGGCCGTGTTCCTCTCCCCGCTCATCCACCTCGTGCCGTTCGAGGCCGTGGCCCCCGCGCTCGTGGTGGTCGGGTTCATGATGTGCCAGCACGTGGTGCAGATCGACTGGTCCGACCCGGGCGCGGCCTTCCCCGCGTTCCTCACGTTCATCCTCATGCCGTTCACCTACTCGATCGTCAACGGCATCGGCGCCGGCGTGGTGGCCTACGCGGTGATCCGCACGGGCCAGGGCCGCGGCCGCGAGGTGCACCCGCTGCTGTGGTTCGTGGCGCTCGCGTTCGTCGCGTACTTCGGGCTCGGCGTGGTCCGGGCGGCCCTCGGCCTGAACTGACCCGCCACCCCCGACGGCGGCGCACCGGACCGGTGCGCCGCCGTCGTCGTGTGCGGCGCGGGGTGTCGGCCCCGCCCCGCGCGGCGTGATGGGATGGGCCGCATGCCCCAGACCACTTCGCACGCCCCCGTTCCGCCGTCCGTCTCCGCCGAGCCCGTGACCCGACGCCACCACGGCCACACGTTCCAGGACGACTTCGAGTGGCTGCGCGGCAAGGCGGAGCCCCGCGTGCTCGAGCACCTGGCCGCCGAGAACGCGTACACCGAGGCCGTGACCGCGGACCAGGCGCCGCTGCGCGAGGCGATCGTCGGCGAGATCAAGGCCCGCACGGTGGAGACGGACCGCTCCGTGCCCGCCCGCCGGGACGGGTGGTGGTACTTCGTGCGCACCCGCGAGGGCGCCGAGTACCCGATCCACTGCCGCGTGCCCGCACGCGACACCGGCGACCTGGAGGCCGACTGGACCCCGCCCGTCATCACCCCGGACGCCGCCCTGCCGGGCGAGCAGGTGATCCTGGACGGCAACGCCGAGGCCGAGGGCCACCCGTTCTTCGCGCTCGGCGGCCTGCACATCAGCCCGGACGCCACCCGGGTGGCCTACGCCGTGGACCACACCGGCGACGAGCGCTTCACCCTGCGCGTGCGCGAGATCGCCACGGGCGAGGACCTGCCGGACGTGGTCGAGAACGTGGCCCACGGCGTCCGCTTCGACCGCTCGGGCACCCGCGTGTTCTACACCGTGTGGGACGACTCGTGGCGGCCGTACCAGGTCAAGGCCCACGTGCTCGGCACCGACCCGGCCGAGGACGTGATCCTGCACGAGGAGGCCGACCCGGGCATGTGGACCGGCTTCGAGGGCGTGGCCGACCGCACCCAGCTGCTGATCGGCGTCGGCAACTCGGAGGTCTCCGAGACCCTCGTGGTCGACCTGCCGGAGGACCCCGCCGCGCCCCTGCCGGCCCCGCGCGTGCTGATCCCCCGCGCGTGGCGGATGCTCGCCGACGTCGAGCCCGTCACCGACGCCGACGGCGTCCGCCGGCTGCTCGTGGTCCACGACCGCGCCCTGGACGACGACGGCGCCCCCGTCGCCGCGCCCAACGGGATGCTCTCGGTGGTCGCCGAGGCGGACGTCGCCGACCGCGGCGCCTGGCGCACCGTCGTGCCGCACCGCGAGGACGTGAAGGTCGACGGTGTCATGGTCACCCTGACCCACGCCGCCCTGGCCGTGCGCCGGGAGACGACCCCGCGCGTCGTCGTCACCGAGCTGGACGCCGTGCTGGCCGGGCAGGCCGCGCACTGGCGCGAGCCCGCGTCCGACGAGGAGCTCTACGCGTGCCATCTGTCCGCGACGGCGGCCGAGTCCCCGTTCCTGCGGCTGGCCTACACGTCCTGGATCACGCCCGCGCGCGTGCTGGACGTCTCGGCGGCGACCGGCGAGGTGCACCTGCGCCGCGAGACGGAGGTGCCCGGCTACGACCCGGCCGACTACGTGGCCGAGCGCGTGTGGGCGCCGGCCTCCGAGCCGTCGTCGGTGACCGGGGAGGACGTGCGGATCCCCGTCACCGTGATCCGGCACCGCGACGTGAAGCCGGACGGGACGGCCCCGTGCGTGGTGTACGGCTACGGCTCCTACGAGATGTCCATGGACCCCGTGCTGGGTGTGGCCCGGCTGTCCCTGCTGGACCGGGGCGTGGTGTTCGCGGTCGCGCACGTGCGCGGCGGCGGCGAACTGGGCCGGCGCTGGTACGAGGACGGCAAGAAGCTGGCCAAGCGGCACTCCTTCACGGACTTCGTGGACGCCACCCGGCACCTCGTGGACCTCGGCTGGGCGGACCCGGCGCGCGTGGCCTGCATGGGCGGCTCGGCCGGCGGCCTGCTCATGGGCGCGGTGCTGAACCTCGCGCCGGAGCTGTACCGGGCGTGCCTGGCCGTGGTGCCGTTCGTGGACGCGCTCACCACCATCCTCGACCCGGAGCTGCCGCTGTCCGCGCTCGAGTGGGAGGAGTGGGGCAACCCGATCGAGGACCCCGAGGTGTACGCGGCCATGCGCGCGTACACCCCCTACGAGAACGTGCGGGCGGTGGACTACCCGGCGATCGCCGCGGTCACCAGCCTGCACGACACCCGCGTGCTCTACGTGGAGCCCGCCAAGTGGGTGGCGCAGCTGCGCTGCACCGTCACCTCGGACCAGGCGAGGCCGCTGGCCGACGGCGGCGCGCCCGTGCTGCTGCGCACCGAGATGGACGGTGGGCACGGGGGCGCCTCCGGCCGGTACCAGGGCTGGGAGGACACCGCGTGGGAGTACGCGTTCCTGCTCACGGCGCTGGGGGCCGTCGAGCGGCTGGACTGACGGGGCGGACGGTCAGGCCTCGGCCGCGCCGCGGGCGTCCTCCAGGGCGTCCACGGCGCGGATCAGGCCCAGGTGGGAGAACGCCTGCGGGAAGTTGCCCGCCATCCGGTCCAGCTCGTCGTCGTACTCCTCGGCCATGAGCAGCAGGTCGTTGGCACAGTCGTCCAGGCGGGCCATGAGGCGCTCCGCGTCCTCGACGCGGCCGGATCGGGCGTACTGCTCCACGAGCCAGAAGGCGCACATGATGAACGGCGCCTCCTCGCCCGGCAGCCCGTCCATGCCGGTGGCGCGGTACCGCATCACCAGGCCGGTCTGGGTGACGAGGTCCTCCTCCACGCGGGCCACCGTGGCGAGCATGTGCGGATCGTCGTGGGGCACGAAGCCGGTGTGGGGGATCTGCAGCAGGGAGGCGTCCGTCTCCGTGGAGCCGTAGGTCTGCCGGAAGGCGCCGTCCTCGTCCACGCCCTCGGTGAGGATCTCCTCCCGCAGCTCCTCCCGCGCCCGCTCCCAGGCCTCGAGCTCGTCGTCGCGGGCCGGCAGCCCGTGGTCCCGGGCGGCGTGCAGGGCCTGGTCCAGGGCGGCCCACATCATCACGCGGCCGTGCGTGAAGAACGCGGGCTCGCCCCGCATCTCCCACAGGCCGTGCTCCTTCGTGTCCCGGTGCGCCAGCAGGCGCTCCACGAGCCGCTTCTGCAGCGTCCAGGACCACGGGTCCTCCCCCACGCCCGCGTCCCGCAGCTTCCCGAGGGCGAGCATCACCGTGCCGATCACGTCCGCCTGCCACTGGTCCGCGGCCCCGTTGCCCACGTGCACGGGGCGCGAGCCCTCGTAGCCGGGCAGGTGCTCGAGGTCCCGCTCGGGCATGCGGCGCCCGCCGGAGAGCGTATACATGATCTGCACGTCCTGCGGGTCGCCGGCGATCGCGCGCAGCAGCCAGTCCCGCCAGGCCTTGGCGTCCTCCGTGTGGTTGTGGGCCATGAGCGCCTCGAGGGTGAGGGCGGTGTCCCGCAGCCACACGTAGCGGTAGTCCCAGTTGCGCACGCCCCCGATGTCCTCCGGCAGGCTCGCGGTGGGGGCGGCCACGATGCCGCCCGTGTCCCGGTGGGTCAGGCCCTTGAGCACCAGCACGGAGCGGGCCACCCGGTCGGCGCGCGGGCCGGTGGCCTCCAGCTCGCCCAGCCACTCCACCCAGCCGGCCACGGTGGCCTCGAGGGCCCGCTCCGCGTTCGGGGCGGCCGGCGCCATGAACCACGAGGGGTACCAGGCGAGCGTCCATGCGGCGGACCCGCCCTCCTCCAGCGGGGTGCTGCCGCGGTGGCTCAGCCCGTCCGGGCTCAGGTCCGGCCCGTGCACGGCCAGGGCGTCGCCGCCGGCGACCACCGCGAGGAAGGACTCCCCCGCCGGGTCGGTCTGCCGGGACACCCACGGGGTCACCTCGCCGTAGTCCAGCCGGACGTGGAGCCGCTGCTCCACGCTCACGCGGCCGGCGGTGCAGCGCACGAGCCGCACCAGGTCCGCCCGGGCCTGTTCGCCCTCGCCCGTCGAGGCGAGCGCGCCGCCGTCGTCGTCCACCGCCACGCCGGAGCCGCGATGGCTGGTCAGCGGCATGAACTCGAGGACCTCCGCCTCCCCCTCGGGGCCGCGCCAGCGCGTGCGCAGCACGAGCGTGCCGGGCAGGTAGGCGCGCTCCACGACCTCGCCGTCGGCGATCCGCAGGCTCCACTGCCCGTGCTCCGGCTCGCCCAGCAGGGAGGTGAATACGGACGGGGCGTCGAACCGGGGCAGGCACAGCCACGTCACGTCCCCCTCGCGGGTGACGAGCGCCCCCGAGTGCTGGTTGGACAGGTACGCGTGGTCCTCGATGAGCGGCGGGCGGCGGGGGGTCGTCGTGGTCATGCCCTCCAGTCCATCATCCGCGACGCGCGGCGGGCCAGGGCTGAGGCCGCGCCCGGCCCGGCGGGCATGGACGGGCACGCATGGACGGGCACGCATGGACTGGATCGGCGGGCCGACGGGAGACTGGCCGGGACCGCCCGCCGCCGACGCCGAAGGACACCCATGACCTCCCCCGCCGACCGCGACGATGTCGCCCTGATCATCCTGGGCGCCACCGGTGACCTCACCTCGCGCCTGCTGCTGCCCGGCCTGGCCGGTGCGCTGGCCGCCCACGACCTGCCGCGGGTGACGCTCGTGGGCTCCTCCCACAGCGAGCACAGCACGGACGAGTGGCGCTCGATCGTGCGCGAGGGCCTCGCGGGCGCCGCCCTGGACGAGGACGAGGTCGAGGACCTCGTCGCGCGCGCCGCGTGGCACACCGCCGACGCCACGGACGCCGACGACCTGCGCGCCCTGTTCGAGACGGCCCGCGAGGCCGCCGGCCCGGACGCCGCGCCCGTGCTGTACTTCGCCCTCGGCCCCGGCATCACGCGGGAGGCCGTGGGCGCGCTCGCCGGCTTGGAAGACCTGCCGGACGGGCTGCGCCTGGCCCTGGAGAAGCCGTTCGGCGAGGACGAGGAGAGCGCCCGCGAGCTCAACGCGGTGCTGGCCGACGTCGTCGAGGAGGACCGCGTGTTCCGCGTGGACCACTTCCTGGGCGAGTCCATGGTCACCGCGCTGCTCGGGCTGCGCACCGCGAACCGGCTGCTGGGGCGCGTGTGGGGCGGGCGTGACGTGGAGCGGGTCGACGTGGTGGTGGACGAGACGATCGCGCTCGAGGGGCGCGCCGAGTTCTACGACGGCACCGGCGCGCTAAAGGACATGGTCCAGTCGCACCTGCTGCAGGTGCTGGCCATGGCGGCGCTCGAGCCGCCGGAGCGGCTGCGTCCGCAGGAACTGCACGACGCCGTCGTCGAGGTCCTGCGCGCCACCCGGGTGTGGCAGGACGACCCCGTGGCCGCCTCCCGCCGCGCCCGCTACACCGCCGGCGAGGTGGACGGCGAGCGGATCCCCGCCTACGCGGAGGAGGAGGGCGTGGACCCCGGGCTGCGGACCGAGACGCTGGCCGAGGTCACCCTCGCCGTGGACACCGAGCGGTGGCGCGGCGTGCCGTTCCGGCTGCGCTCCGGCAAGGCGCTGGGCCGGAAGCGGTGGGAGGTGGCGCTGACCCTGCGGGCGCCCGAGGACGTGCCGGAGGGCCTCTCGCCCGCGGAGGGCCGGGACCGGATCGTGGTGGGCCTGGACCCGCGCGAGGTGCGGATCGAGCTCGCCGTGGACGGGGCCGACACCCCGTTCGACGCCGAGCGGCGCACCCTCGCCGCCGACCTGGGCGAGGAGCAGGTGGACGCCTACGGGGAGGTGCTGCGCGGCATCCTCACCGGGCAGACGCTGCTGAGCGTGCGCGGCGACGCCGCCGAGGAGTGCTGGCGGATCCTGGCGCCGGTGCTCGCCGCGTGGGAGGCCGAGGAGGTGCCGCTGGACGAGTACCCGGCCGGGTCGGCGGGGCCGGCGGGCTGGGGGTGAGGGGCGGGGCCGAGAGGCGCCGTGGCACCGATATGACCCTTCTCAGCGCTCTTCAGTCCCTGAGAAGGGCCGTTCCGGTGCCGAGGATGCTGCGCGGCTGAGCTCCCGTTCCTCGAACGAGAGCGCCGCTGGGGGCTCCCGTTTCCCGAACGAAGGCGCGGGGTGGCGGGCCGCCGGTACTGTTCTGGGCATGAGCGAGCAGCACCGCCTGGACCGTGACCGCCTCCCCGAGCAGGTCTCCGACCTCTTCGACCCCGTGCGCTGGCGCGTGGTGGAGGGCTTCGACTTCGAGGACATGACCTACCACCGGCAGGTGGAGCGCGACGCGCAGGGCCGCTGGGTGCGCGACCTGCCCACGGTCCGCATCGCCTTCGACCGCCCCGAGGTGCGCAACGCGTTCCGTCCCGGCACCGTGGACGAGCTCTACCGCGCGCTGGACCACGCCCGGATGACCCCGGACGTCGGCACGGTGCTGCTCACCGGCAACGGTCCCTCCCCCAAGGACGGGGGCCACGCGTTCTGCTCGGGCGGCGACCAGCGCATCCGCGGCCGCGACGGCTACCGCTACGCCGAGGGGGACACGGCGGAGACCATCGACCCCGCCCGGGCCGGCCGCCTGCACATCCTCGAGGTCCAGCGGCTGATGCGCACCTCGCCCAAGGCGATCATCGCCGTCGTGAACGGCTGGGCCGCCGGCGGCGGCCACTCGCTGCACGTGGTCGCGGACCTCACGCTCGCCTCGCGCGAGCACGGGAAGTTCAAGCAGACGGACGCCACCGTGGGCTCCTTCGACGCCGGCTACGGCTCGGCCCTGCTCGCCCGGCAGGTGGGCCAGAAGCGCGCCCGCGAGATCTTCTTCACGGCGCGCGAGTACTCGGCCGAGGAGATGGTGGCCATGGGCGCGGTGAACGAGGCCGTGGACCACGAGCGCCTCGAGGAGGTCGCCCTCGAGTACGCCGCGGACATCAACCGTCAGTCCCCGCAGGCCCTGCGCATGCTCAAGTTCGCGTTCAACCTTCCCGACGACGGCATGGCCGGCCAGCAGGTCTTCGCCGGCGAGGCCACGCGCATGGCCTACATGACGGACGAGGCCGTGGAGGGCCGGGACGCGTTCCTGCAGAAGCGCGACCCGGACTGGTCCGCCTTCCCGTACCACTTCTGACCGACCACCACGGCAGGACGGGGACCCGCCCATGCTCGCACTGCTCAACGACCAGCCCATCCTCGTCCTCATGGCCACCGTCGCCCTGGGCGCCGCCGTCGGCACCATCCCCCTGGGCAAGATCCGCCTCGGCGCCTCGGGAGCACTGTTCGTGGGCCTGCTCGTCGGGGCGGTGCTGCCCGACGTCGGCGACCGGCTGGCCCTGTTCCAGAGCTTCGGCCTGGCCCTGTTCGCCTACCTGATCGGGCTCGGCGCCGGCAAGGTGTTCTTCCGGGACCTGCGCCGCAACCTGCCCCTGATGCTGGCCGCCGTCGTCGTGGTGATCCTCACCGCCTTCACGGTGCACCCGCTGGCCGCGCTGCTCAACCTGGACCTGCCGACGGCGATCGGCGTGTGGACGGGTTCGCTCACCGCGACGCCGGCGATGGCGCTGGCGAACCAGCTCACCGGCGGGCAGGCCCCGGCCGTGGGCTACGGGCTGTCCTACCTGGTGGGCGTGGTCGGCACCATCATCGCGATCACACTGCTCGCCGCCCGCCCGTGGAGCAGTTCCCCGCGCGATCCGGCGCCGGTGACCGACGGCAAGCTGCGCTTCACCGCCGTGGTCGCCACCTCCGCCCTCGCCGTGCGGGAGATCCCCGGGATCTCCGAGGGGCTGGTGCGCGTGGTGGCGCTGCGCCACGGCGGCGTGGCCCGGATCGCCGGCTCCGCCGACCGGATCGAACCCGGGGACGAGGTCGTCCTGGACGGCACGGAGAAGAACATCGACGCGGCCGTGCAGGCCTTCGGCCGCCGCACCGACGCCGACCCGGCGCGGGTGATGACCCCGCTGCAGACCTCCATGGTCATCGTCACGGCCCGCGCCCTGGCCGATCGCCGCCTGGGCACGCTGTCCCTGCGCGAGCGCTTCGGCACCGACGTCGCCCGGCTGCGGCGCGACGACGTCGAGTCGCTGGCCACCCCGCAGACCGAGCTCAAGGTCGGCGACCGGGTGCTCATCGTGACCACCGCGCCGCGGATGGAGGCGGTGCGCGACTTCTTCGGCAACTCGACGCGCGGGCTCTCGAACCTGGACTGGATCTCCCTGGGCACGGGCATGGCGCTGGGCTACCTGCTGGGCATGGTGACGATCCCGCTTCCGGGCGGGGCCTCCTTCTCCCTCGGCCCGGCGGCCGGGTGCATCCTCGTCGGCCTCACCCTCGGTGCGATCGGCCGAACGGGACCCACGGTGTGGGAGCCGTCCACGGAGATCGCGCTGACGCTGCGGCAGTTCGGCCTCATGCTCTTCCTGGGCGTGGTGGGCCTGGCCGCCGGCCCGGCGTTCATCGAGACGGTGTTCACCCGGGTCGGCGGGCTGGCCATCCTGATGTCCGCCGTGCTCACCGCGCTGACCGCGGCCCTGCTCATCGCCGCGGCGCGGCTGCTGGGGCAGTCCGTGGATCGCACCTACGGGGCGCTGGCGGGCATCACGGGCCAGCCGGCGATCCTGGACTACGCGCTCTCCCGGTCCACCGACGCCCGCGTGACCGAGGGGTACGCCCAGCTGTTCGCGCTGATCATGGTGGTCAAGATCGCCACCGTGCCGTTCATGCTCTGACCGGCCGGGCGGGTCCGGTCCGCCGGGCGGATCCGTCCGACCGTCGGGCCTCCTACACTCGGGGCCATGCCCGCCACCGCCGATGCCCTCGCCCGCGCCACGGACGCCCTCGCGGCGGCCTTCGACGGCGGCGCCCCCGTCGAGCTGACCGCCGACGGCGCCGCGCTCCCCCGACCCGAGGCCCGCGACCCGCGCCGCTGCGGCGACCCGGACGCCGTCGCCGTGGTGCGCACCTCCGGGTCCACGGGCACGCCGAAGCAGATCGTCCTGACCGGCGCGGCCCTGCGCGCCTCGGCCGCGGCCACGGCCCGGCGGCTCGGCGGCGAGGGGGCGTGGCTGCTGGCCCTCGGCGTGCACTACGTGGCCGGGCTCGCCGTGCTCTCCCGCTCGATCGCGGCCGGGACCGCACCCGTGGCCCTGCCCCCGGGCCCGTTCACGCCCGCGGCGTTCGCCACCGGGGCGGCCGCCCTGCCCGACGATGCCGGCCCCCGGCTCGTCTCGCTCGTCCCCACCCAGCTCGCCCGCCTCCTCGCGGCCGACGCCGACCCGGCCGGGCGGGCGGCCCTGCGTTCCTTCGACCGCGTGCTCGTGGGCGGCGCCCGGCTCGATCCCGCGCTGCGGGCCGCGGCCGAGGCGGCGGGGGTGCGCCTCACCGCCACCTACGGCATGGCCGAGACGTGCGGCGGCTGCGTCTACGACGGCGTCCCGTTGCCCGGCGTCACCGCCGCGGTGGCCCCGGACGATCCCGACGCCCCGCCGCGCGTGCGCCTGGCCGGGCCCATGGTGGCGGCCGGCTACCTCGACGACCCCGCCCGCACCGCCGCCCACTTCGTCACCGCCGCGGACGGCGCCCGCGCCTTCCTGACCGAGGACACGGGCGTGCTCTCCCCCACCGACGACGGCGGCGTGCGGCTGGCCGTGACCGGCCGCCTGGACGACGTGGTCATCACGGGCGGGGTGAAGGTGTCCGCGGCGGCCGTGACCGCGGTGCTCGAGGCGCACCCGGGCGTCGCGGCGGCCCACGTGGCCGGCGTGCCGGATCCCGAGTGGGGCGCCCGGCTGTGCGCCGCCGTCGTGCCCGCCCACCCGGCCGCGGCCCCCGACGAGGCCGTCCTGCGCGCCCACGTGCGCGAGGCGCTGGGTGCGGCCGCGGTGCCCAAGACGTGGCTCGTCCTCGACGCCCTGCCCCTGCTCTCCACCGGCAAGATCGACCGGCAGGCCCTGGCCGCCCGGTTCACCGCCGGCTGAGCGCCGCCCCGCCCGCGTGGGAGAATGACCCGGGCCCGGCCGACGTCGGGCCCCGGCCGCGCGCCGCCGTCGACCCGGCCCGCCGCGCGCCGCTGCCCACCCCGCTCCCCAGGAGGAACCCCCGCCCATGGCCGCCACGCTCTCCCAGTGGGTCGCCGCCGCGCGCCTGCGCACGCTGCCCATGGCGATCGCCCCCGTGATCGTCGGTTCGGCCGCCGCCGCGGAGCTCGGCTCCTTCCACCTCGGCGCGGCGCTGCTGGCCCTCGTGGTGTCGCTCGCGCTGCAGATCGGCGTGAACTACGCCAACGACTACTCGGACGGCATCCGCGGCACCGACGACGAGCGCGTGGGCCCCTTCCGGCTCACCGTCTCCGGGCTCGTGCCCGCGGCCCAGGTGAAGCAGGCGGCCTTCGCGTTCTTCGGCCTCGCCGGGCTGGCCGGCCTGGGGCTCATCCTGCTCTCGGGGCACTGGTGGTTCCTGCTGATCGGCGTCGCCTGCGTGCTGGCCGCGTGGTTCTACACCGGCGGGAAGCGGCCGTACGGGTACCTCGGCCTCGGCGAGGTGTTCGTGTTCGTGTTCTTCGGGCTGGTGGCCGTCCTCGGCACCACGTACACCCAAGCCGGCGCCGTCAGCGGCCTGGCCTGGGCCGGCGCGATCGGCTGCGGGCTGATCTCCACGGCCCTGCTCATGGTCAACAACATCCGGGACATCCCCACGGACCGCGAGGTCGGGAAGATGACGCTGGCCGCCCGTCTGGGCGACGGACCCGCGCGGGCGTCCTACGGCGTCATGCTGGCCGTCGCCCTGCTGCTGCCGCTGTTCTGGGTGGCGGAGCACCCGGGACTGCTGCTCGTGCCGATCGGCAGCCTGCTCGCGATCCGGCCGATCCGCACGGTACTGCGCGCCGACGACCGCCGGACACTGATCCCGGTGCTGCGCGCGACCGGCGTGATCGGGATCGTCTACGCGATCACGTTCACCCTCGGCGCGCTGCTCTGAGCAGCACGGGATGACGGCGGCGTCGGCGGCGTCATGCGCCCCGTCGCCCCGCGGGGTTCACTCGCGGAACCGGCCCTCGGTGTAGGCGTCCTCGGCGTCCGCGTCGGCGGTCTCGGTGCGGCCCCGGCGGCCCGGGCGGCCCTCCCACGCGGCGGACAGGTCCTCGGTGGCCCCCGTGCGCAGGCGGCCGAGGAAGAGGTAGCTGACCGCGAACGTCAGGATCGTGGCCGCGATCACCCCGAAGATCATCCCGAGGTCCATCACGTAGTAGAACAGCGCCCACAGGGCGACGAAGACGACCACGCGGACCAGACCGTAGAAGAAGATGCGCACCGGTCCATCCTACGAGGACGGACGCCCCGCCCGCCGACCCCACAGCCCGCGCCTAGACTGGCGGGATGGGCCGCTTCATCATCCCCGCCGCGATCATCCTCGCGGGCCTGACCCTCTACGCGCTGTTCGAGGCGCTGTTGACCCCCGCCCGCGAGGTGCGCAGCCTGCCGAAGGCGGCGTGGGTGGCGGTCATCGTGCTCGTGCCGCTCGTGGGGCCGCTGCTGTGGCTGCTGCTCGGCCGCGCCCGCCCGGCCGGCCGTGCCGCGCCCCGGCCCACCGGGGCCCCGGACGATGACGAGGCGTTCCTGCGCAGCCTGCGCGCGCAGCGCCGCCAGGACGCCCGCGAGCAGGACCTGGACCGCCGCGAGGCCGAGCTGCGCGCCCGCGAGGAGGAGCTGCGCCGTCGTCGGGAGCAGGGCGACGACGACGCCGACCCGGACGGCGACGGCCCGCGCGCCTGAGGGGCCCCGCCGGACTCAGCCGGGCAGACCCGCGTACGAGTGCAGGCCCGGGAAGTACGTGTTCACGATCGTGTAGTTGAACACGATGCACAGGAAGCCCACGATGCTCAGCCAGGCCGCGCGGGCGCCGGTCCAGCCGCGGGTGGCGCGGGCGTGCAGGTACGCCGCGTAGACCACCCAGATGACGAAGGACCAGACCTCCTTGGTGTCCCAGTTCCAGTACCGGCCCCACGCGGCTTCGGCCCAGATGGCGCCGGCGATCACGGTGAACGTCCACATCACGAAGGCGATCGCGTTGAGGCGGTAGGACCAGTTCTCCAGCCCCTGCGCGGCCGGCACGAGGCGCAGGAACGCCCACGAGCGCTCGCCCGCCGCGGCGCGCTTCTCCGCACGGTCCTGCAGCAGCTGCAGCACGGACATCGCCGCGGTCAGCGCGAACAGCGAGCTGGCGAGCACGGCGATGGACACGTGGATGACGAGCCACGGCGACTGCAGCGGCGGCTGGAGGTGGCCCACCGGCGTCGGGAAGCCCATGGTGGCCGCGCACATCATGGCCACCACGAGACCGGTGACGAACGTGCCCACGAAGCGCAGGTCCTTGCGGAAGAGGAACAGCAGGTAGACGGTCGTGATCACGAGCGCGCCCGTGGTCATGAACTCGTACAGGTTGCCCCACGGCACGCGGGAGGCGGCGAGGCCGCGGGCGACGACGGCGAACGCGTGCAGCGCCCAGCCGACGGCCAGCACGGCCACGGCCACGTTGGCGACCGGGCGGCGGCCGCCGCCCGTGTAGTCCATGTCCTCGTCCACGAGGTCACCGTCCGCGTCGACGCCGGGCTCGGCGGCGGCGGCCGGCCGGGCCGTGTCGGAGTCGCTCGCGCCGACCGCCGTGGACCCGCCGACGGCGACCCCCACGGTCTCGTGGGCCGGAGCGGTGCGCACCTGCCCGCGCTGGGCCGCGAGGTCGGCCTCGAGGCGGCGGATGGTGGCCGAGGCGGTGGCCATGTCGATGGTGAACAGGATGAACGCCGCCGCGTACACGAGCGCGGCGATGAGCATGAAGAGGTCGCTGTACAGCGCCAGCTGCTCGTTCACGGGGGCCGTGGGGTTGAACACTGTCAGTCTCCTGATCGGGCGTCGGCGGGGCCGGCGGGGGTCTCGGGGGTGGTGGAGGTGGACTGGGGGGCGGCACCGGCCGCGGCGTCGTCGGCCGTCTCGGTGGCGGCGACGATGGGCCACCACTTCTCCATGGCGGCGCGCAGGGCCACGTGCTCCTCGTGGAGGCCGAACTCCTCGCCGCGGGCGAGCAGCGCGTACTCCACGCGGGTGCGGCCGTCGTCGTCGGTGCGGGCGCGCACCCACACGCGGCGGCGGCGGACGAACAGACTGATCGCCAGGCCGAGCAGGGCGGTGCCGGCGAACACGCCGACGCCCCACTTGCCCGGGTCGTAGTGGATGTCCAGGCCGACGTAGCGGCGGACGCCGTCGAAGCTGATGGAGCCCTTGCCCTCGGGCAGCTCGTACGTCTGGCCCGGGCTGAGCACGATGCCGCCGTTCTCGTTGGTGCGGCTGTTGAGCTCGGTGAGGGATGCGGTGTCCAGCACGTACACGTTCTGCGGGCGGCCGGTGTCCAGGCCGAGGTCCCCGTAGTACGAGTTCAGCTGCAGCTCCGGGTTGAGCAGCTCGGGGTCCGCGGAGAACGCGGCGCCTTCCTCGTCCTCCACCGCCGAGGGCAGGAAGAAGCCGACGAAGCCCAGCTGGTCCGGCCGCGCGTCGGGGACCTTGATGGTGGCCTGCGAGCCGTAGTTCTGGTCGAACACGCGGGTGACCACGGGGCCCTGGAAGGCCACGTCCCCGGCGCCGTCGCGGATGGTCACCACGGGCGCGTAGCCGTTGCCCACGAGGTAGACGCGCACGCCGTCGATGTCCAGCGGCTGGTTGACCTTGAGGATCTGGCGCTGGAGCTCGCCGCCGGAGCCCTCGCGGACGTCCATGACGGCGGTGTAGTCCAGCGGCTGGCCGTAGTGGGTCTCGGACTCGCGGTCGAACACGGCGTCGAAGGAGTCGAGGGTGAGGGAGAACGGCTGGAGGTCGTCCGCGCTGAAGTAGGTGCCGGGGGTGAAGGAGTCGTAGGCCACGAGGTTGTTGGCGAAGCCCTCGCCCTCCACGATGATCTTCTGCCCGCCGTACTTGGTCATGCCGCCGTAGGCCATGAACACGAGCACGCCGATCAGCGAGACGTGGAACAGGATGTTGCCGATCTCGCGCAGGTATCCGCGCTCGGCGCCCACGGACGCGCCGCCGGCCTCGGGGCGGTGCTCCACGCGGTAGCGGCGCTTGCGCAGCCACGCCTGGGCTCTGGCCACGGCCTCCTCGGGGCTCGGGCCGCCCTCCTCGAGGACGACGACGCCGGAGGCCGGCAGGCGCGTCAGGTTGCGGGGGGTGCGGGCCGGGGGCTGGCGCAGGGCCTTGGCGTGCTGGATGGCGCGCGGCCACACGCAGCCCACGAGGGAGACGAACAGCAGCAGGTAGATGGCCGAGAACCAGACGGAGTTGTAGACGTCGAAGAACTGCAGGGCGTCCAGGACGGGGCCCCACACGGGGTTGTCCTCGATCCACTGGTCCACGATCTCGGGGCCGGCACGGCGCTGGGGCACGAGGGAGCCGGGCACGGCGGCGACGGCGAGCAGGAGCAGCAGCATGAGCGCGGTGCTCATGCTGGTCAGCTGGGTCCAGATCCAGCGCAGGGTGCCCGCCAGGCCGAGGCGCGGCAGGGTGACGGGCTCGGAGCGCGTCCGGGCGGCCTTGGAGCTCACAGGGGCATCTCCCATTCGTTGGCGAACCACAGCTGCAGCTGCGTGGTCCAGGCGGTCCAGACGCCGGTGACCATGAGCAGGCCCAGCGCGATCAGCAGGGCGCCGCCGAGGCGCATGATCAGCACGCGGTGCCGGCGGAAGAACCCGAGGGCCCGCATGCCGCGCTCCATGCCGAGGGCCATGAGCACGAACGGCAGGCCCAGGCCGAGGCAGTAGAGGAAGGCGAGCAGGGCGCCGCGGCCCACGGAGCCGGAGCTGGCCGTGGACATGGCCAGGACGGCGGCCATGGTGGGGCCGATGCACGGCGCCCAGCCCAGGCCGAAGGTCATGCCCAGCAGGGGCGCGCCGACCAGGCCGGCGGCGGGCTTGAAGTGGACGCGGCGCTCCTGCTGAAGCCGGCCGCCGCCGCCGAGGAACACGAGGCCCATGAGCATCACGAGCACGCCGAGCACGGGGGTGACCCAGGCGCCGTCGCGCCGCAGCCAGACCATGGCCTGGGTGAACACCACGGTGATGCCCACGAACACCACGGCGAACCCGAGCACGAACAGCACGGAGCCGAGCACGAGGCGCCCGCGGCGGCGGCTGGTGAGCACGTCCCCGCCGAGGCCGGTGACGTACCCGAGGTAGCCGGGCACGAGCGGCAGCACGCACGGGGAGAGGAAGGAGATCAGGCCGGCCAGCACGGCGATCGGCGCGGCCAGCAGCAGGGAGCCGTCGAGGGCGATCTCGGCGAAGGGGTTGCTCTGCATGGACACGGCGGCCGGGTCAGGCCGCGGCCTCGTCCACCACGGTGGTGAGCAGGGCGCGCAGGGTGGACTCCTCCACGGCGCCGAGCACGCGGGCGGCCACGCGGCCCTCGACGTCCAGGACGAGGGTGGAGGGCACGGCCTGCGGGGGCACGTAGTCGGTCATGTTCAGGAGCACGTCCCCGCGGGCGTCCTCGATGGACGGGTAGGGGATCTCGAAGGTGCGCTCGAAGGCCTGCGCGGTGGTGACGGTGTCCCGGACGTTCACGCCGAGGAACCGCACCCCCTGCGGGGCGAACTGCTCGTGCAGGGAGACGAGGTGGGGGGCCTCGACGCGGCACGGCGCGCAGGCGGCGTACCAGAAGTTCAGCAGGGCGGGGGTGCCGCGCAGGCTCGCGCCGGTCACGGGGGTGCCGTCGAAGAGCTCGGCGGCGAACTCCACGGGGGCGCCGCGCTCGGCGGGGGCGATCTCCAGGACGGAGCCGTCGCCGGCGATGTAGTTCTTGCCGTCCGCGTTGCCCGCCTGCCGCGCGAGCGAGTCGTCACCGCCCGAGCAGGCCGCGAGCGCCGGCGCCAGGCTGGCGAGGGCGAGGCCGGTCAGCAGGGTGCGGCGGGACGGACGGGGCGGGGTGTGCATGGCGTGACTGCCCTCCAGGGGATGCGCGGCGCTGGATTCCGGGGACCTGGGGAGTCTACTGTCCGCCCCGCATTCTGACTGAACCCTGGACGTCACACCCCCACCCCGTGGGAGGCCGCGGCCGGCGTCGTCGACGCCGGCCGCCGTCGGGGCCTCAGGCGCCCGGCAGGGAGGAGGCGTCCTTGAGCAGGGCCTGGTTCGGTTCGTGGTACTCGACGCGCGGCACCCTGCGCCCTTCCTCGTACACGAGCGAGGTCACGGAGGTCAGCGAGCACTCACGCCGGCGCGGGTCGTGCCACAGCGGACGGCCCTCGACGGCCAGGCGCGTCACCCAGATCGGCAGCTGGTGCGAGACGAGCACGGACTCGGCGCCGGGCCCCTCGGCGGCCACGGCCTCGCCGCGGAGCCGGTCGACGACGGCCAGCATCCGGGCGGCCTGCGCGCGGTACGGCTCGCCCCAGGACGGGCGCAGGGGATTGCGCAGCCGGGGCCACAGCCGCGGGTTCC
The DNA here is from genome assembly GCF_054960655.1 of Micrococcus sp. PSi08. Classification (NCBI taxonomy): domain Bacteria; kingdom Bacillati; phylum Actinomycetota; class Actinomycetes; order Micrococcales; family Micrococcaceae; genus Micrococcus; species Micrococcus sp. PSi08. Next base: position 22,755 of record NZ_JBHNYP010000008.1, read on the forward strand.
GCTTCAGCGACGCCGCCACCTGGGACATGCCCTCGAAGGCGTTCTCCGCCTCGATCAGGTCCGGCTCGGTGACCAGCGGCAGGTCGAACGCGGCCGCGATGGGCGCGGCGGTCTGCTGCGCGCGGGTCAGCGGGGAGGCGGCGACGACGGCGGGCGCCCGGCCGGTCTGCGCGGCACGCTCCTCGAACCACGCGGCCACGCCCCGGGCCATCTCGTGGCCGAGCTCCGAGAGCCTGAACTCCGGCAGGCGGCCGTAGAGGACACGATCGGGGTTGTGGACTTCTCCGTGGCGGACCAGGTGGACGGTGGCGAGCGTCTGCATGGGGCCAGTCTGGCAGAGGCGGACCGGCGGCCCCGGCGGTAGCGTGGGGCACAGCTCGGCGCGACCGCGCCGCCAACCCCCGTCCGCACCGAGGCGCCGCGAGCGTCGGCGTCGCTAGGAGGCCCCATGTCCGGCACCTCGCCCACCGATCCCCACGGCAGCCAGAACCCGTACGGCGCCGACCCGTACGGCGCCGCCCCGCAGAGGCCGACCCCAGGCTCCCCCGACCCGGCGGGCGCGAGCCCGTACGGCCAGAACCCCTACGGCGCACCGCCGGCGACTCCGTACGGCGCCCCGGGCCAGGCGGGGATGCCCCCGGCCCCCTCCCCCCGCGGCCCGGCCGGCTGGCAGTCTCCCGGCCCGGTCGAGCTGCCCCCGCGACCGCGCTCCCTGACAGCCGCGTTCTGGCTGATCGTCTCGGGCGGCCTCCTGCTGCTGGCGACGACCCTGCTCGCGGCCTTCGCCCTCACCCAGCCGGAAGGTCAGGCAGCGATCCAGCAGGAGCTGGACCGGTCCGTCGAGCAGATGAATCTGCCCGCCGACCAGGCGGAGCAGATGCGCGCCATGATGGACGGGATGCTTCCGGCCCTCGCCACGACGGCGGCCGTGTTCGGCGTGGTCGCGTTCCTCGTCTACCTGTGGGTGGCGTTCGCGATCCGCGGCGGCTCGCGCGCCGCGCGCATCGTCGGAACGGTGCTGGCGTCCCTGTCCGTGCTGGTGCTGGTCTCCAACGCGGTGATGGGGGCGTTCAGCCCGCTGGACCTGGTGTGGGTGGGCCTCGGCGTCGCCGGCATCGTGCTCGCCTACCGCCCGGACGCCACGGAGTACATGCGGCTGAAGGCCTGGCAGCGCTTCGCGCGCCGCTGAGCCCGCTCAGGCCCGCGGGGCGTCCAGGTGCCGGCCCAGGCGGGCCGGGTCCACGCGCCAGAAGTCGCGCTGGACGCCGTCGACGAACAGCACGGGCACCTCGTCCGCGAACCGCTCGAGCAGGGCCGGGTGCGCGGCGCCGTCGACGGCCTCCCAGGCCTCGCCCCGCGCATCGCACACCTGCGCCACCGCGGCCTCGGCCTCGGCGCACAGGTGACAGCCGGGCTTCACGAGCAGCTGGACACGGGCGGTGGCGGCGGGCAGGTCGGCGGTCATGGCCCCACTCTACGGATCGCCGTCCACGACGAAGCCGCCGTCCCCCCGGAAGGGGACGGCGGCTTCGTCTCGTCAGCGCCCGGAGGGCGCGGGCGTCACTTCTTGTTGCGACGCTGGTGACGGGTCTTGCGAAGCAGCTTGCGGTGCTTCTTCTTCGACATGCGCTTGCGGCGCTTCTTGATCACAGATCCCATGGGGACTCCTTGAATCGGGGCGAGGGTCGGCGGTCGTGGGACCGCAGGCATCCGGGGCGCCGGACACGCCGACCCGCATTCCACCGGATGTGGAACGCCTGGAAACGTTCTCGGCCACAATACCGGCCGCACGGGCCGCGGTCGAACCGGGACGCGGGCCGGCTCAGTCGAACCAGGGGTCCAGCCCGTGCAGCGGGAACACCTCGCGGCGCGTGGCCATGATCGACTGGTCCACCGGGTCGGCCGGGTCGTAGCCCACCTCCCACGAGCGCCACCACACGTCCGCGTCCTCGCCCATCACGGTGGGGATCCGCTCGGCGTCGTCCCCCTCGTGCACGGACATGTCCCCGGTCAGCTCGTCCGCGGTGAGGGTCCGGACGTGCTCGATCCAGGCGGCGGGGATCTCGCTCTTCACCGGGATCGGGGTCTGCAGGACGGCGGCGGTCAGGTGGGCCCACGCGCGCGGCACCACCCGCAGCGGGTTGTAGCCGCCGCCCCCGGTGGCCAGCCACCGGCCGTGCGCGAACCGGTCGGCCCAGTCGCCGACGTCGAATGCGAGCTGGCGCTGGCCGTCCACGCTCAGCCGCAGGTCGGCGAGCGGGTCCGTGCGGTGACCGTCGCAGCCGTGCTGGCTGACCAGCACGTCCGGGGCGAACGCCTGCAGCAGCGGGGGGACCACGGCGTGGGCGGCGCGCAGGAAGCCGGCGTCGCCGGTGCGCGGGGGCAGCGCGACGTTCACCGCCGTGCCCTGGGCGGCCGAGCCGCCGATCTCGTTGGCGAAGCCCGTGCCCGGGAACAGGCTGATGCCCGTCTCGTGCAGGGAGATGGTGAGCACGCGGGGGTCGTCGTAGAAGATCGACTGCGTGCCGTCGCCGTGGTGCGCGTCCACGTCGACGTAGGCCACGCGCTCCGCGCCGAGGTCCAGCAGGCGCTGGATGGCCACGGCGCAGTCGTTGTAGATGCAGAACCCGGACGCCGAGGACCGGGCGGCGTGGTGCATGCCGCCCGCGAAGTTCACGGCGCGGTCCACCTCGCCGGACCAGATCGCCTCCGCGGCGACGAGGGAGCCGCCCGCGATCCGGGCGGCGGACTCGTGCAGGTCCGGGAACACGGGACAGTCCTCGGTGCCCAGGCCGAAGCGGCCGTCCTCGGCCGACGACGTCGCCGCGGCCCGGCGGACGGCGGCGACGTACTCGGGGTCGTGGACGAGGGCGAGCTGCTCGTCCGTGGCCACGGGCGGCTCCACGATCCGCACGTGGGGCGCGTCCAGCAGGCCGAACGCCTCCACGAGCCGGTGCGTGAGATCCAGCCGCAGGGGCGCCATCGGGTGCTCCGCGCTGAACCGGTAGCGGAGCAGGCTGGAGTCCCACACCACAGCAGCGGGGGTGGGAGCGGGAGGGGTGGACGTGGTGCTCATCACGGTCCAGCCTAGGGCTCCGGGCGGCACGGTGGCGACGATCGCCTCGGATGTCTCGCCCGCGTGACGCGCGGGCCACGGCGCGCGCGATACTGGGAGCCGGTCCGTTTCCCGTCCCCCGTGCAGGAGGTGCCCCGTGGCAGGTCCCCGTCCGACTCCGCACGCCCGCCGCCACGGCGGGGTGCGCCGGCCCGGCGGCCTCCCCCGGCCCGGCCAGGCCTCCACGCTGGAGTCCTCGACCGACCTGCGCACGGTGCTGCGGCGCTCGGGCCGCGCCGTCAGCTCCGTGGTGGGTGGCTCCCCGGCCCGCGCCGCCCTCTCCGCCTTCGCCCTCATGGCCCTGGTGTTCACCGGGCTCCTCGCCCTGCCGTGGGCCGCGGCGGACGGTCACGCCACCCCCCTGCACGACGCCATGTTCACCGCGGTCTCCGCCTTCTCCGTGACCGGTCTGACCACCGTCAACACGGCCGTGCACTGGTCCCCCGCGGGCCAGGTGATCATCCTCGTGGCCATCCAGATCGGCGGCCTGGGCATCCTCTCGATGGCCTCGCTGCTCACGCTGGCCGTCTCCCGGCACCTGGGCCTGAGATCGAAGCTGGCGACGCAGCAGGCGGGCATGACCTCCGGCAGTCTCGGCGAGGTCGGCCAGCTGCTGCGCGTCGTCGTCCTGACGGTGCTGACCGCCGAGGCCGCGCTGGCGCTCTTCCTCGTGCCGCGGTTCGCGGCCATCTCGGGTTCGTGGCTCACCGGCCTGTGGCACGGGGTCTTCTACTCGGTCAGCGCCTTCAACAACGCGGGGTTCAGCCTGCACGTGGACGGCCTGCCGGAGATCATGCACGACCCGGTGATCATCACGGTGCTCGGCGTCGGCGTGTTCTTCGGTGCGCTCGGCTTCCCCGTGGTCATGGTGCTGCTGGAGAAGGGGTGGCGGTTCCGGCAGTGGAACCTGCACACCAAGCTCACGGTCGAGGTGACGCTGGCGCTGCTGGTGCTCGGCGCCGTCGCCCTCTTCTTCTTCGAGGCGGGCAACCCGGCGACCCAGGCCGGGATGGGCTTCTGGCAGCGGGTCGGGCACTCGCTCTTCGGTTCCGTGATGACCCGCTCCGGCGGCTTCGCGATCGACGACACGAACGCGCACCGGCCCGAGTCCCTGCTGCTCATGGACGCGCTGATGTTCGTGGGCGGCGGGTCCGCCTCCACCGCGGGCGGCATCAAGGTGACCACGCTGGCGATCATGTTCCTCGCGATCGTGGCGGAGGCGCGCGGCGACCGCGAGGTGACGGCGCACGGCCGCACGATCGCCCCCGAGTCCCTGCGCGTGGCCATCGCGGTGCTCGCCCTCGGTGCCACCCTCGTGCTCGTGGCCACTCTGGCGCTGGTGCACATCACCGACGAGTCCCTCCAGCGGCCCCTGTTCGAGGTGATCTCCGCGTTCGGCACGTGCGGGCTCTCCGTGGGCGTCTCCGCGGAGAGCCCACCGGCCGGCAAGTACGTCCTGACGGCCATGATGTTCGCGGGCCGCGTTGGTACGATCACGTTCGCCGCCGCCCTGGCCCTGCGCCAGCGGCGCGTGCTCTACCGCTACCCCGTCGAGAGGCCGGTCATTGGCTGACACCCCGCAGCGCACCGATCCCAACGCCCCCGTGCTCCTCGTGGGGCTGGGCCGCTTCGGCGCCGCCACGGCCGAGGAGCTCGTCGCACAGGGCCGCGAGGTGCTCGCCGTCGAGCGGGACCCCGTCCTCGTGCAGCGCTACGCCCCCTCGTTGACCCACGTGGTGGAGGCGGACGCCACCGACTCCGAGGCCCTGCGCCAGCTCGGTGCGCAGGACTTCTCGACGGCGGTGGTCGGCGTGGGCACCTCCATCGAGGCATCGGTGCTGATCACCGTGAACCTCGTGGACCTGGAGATCCCCCACATCTGGGTGAAGGCGATCAGCGAGGCGCACGGCACGATCCTCAAGCGGATCGGGGCGAACCACGTGATCTTCCCGGAGCACGACGCCGGCGTGCGCGCCGCCCACCTCGTGAACGGGCGCATGCTCGACTTCATCGAGTTCGACGACGACTTCGCGATCGTGAAGATGTACCCGCCGGCCGAGTGCGTGGGCTTCACGCTCGCCGAGTCCAAGGTGCGCTCCAAGTACGGCGTGACCGTGGTGGGCGTGAAGACCCCGGGCGAGGACTTCACCTACGCCCAGCCGGACACCCGGGTGGGCCCGCGCGACACCCTCATCGTCTCTGGCCACACCGACCTCATCGACCGGTTCGCGGCCCGGCCCTGAGGCATGCCCGCGCCGTCAGGCCCCGAACTCCTCGGCCATCTCCTTGTCGCGCTGCGCGGCCGCGTCCATGGCACGGTTCACGAGGTCGCCCATGCCGCCGTCCAGGAACGCCTCCACGGCCTTCTCGGTGGTCCCGTTCGGGCTCATCACGGCCTTGCGCAGAGCCTCGGCCCTGGCCCCCTCCTGCTGGAGCATGATGCCGGCTCCCTTGACGGTGGCCGCGGCCATGGCCTCGGCGGAGGCGGCGTCCAGTCCCATCTCCGCACCGTGGGCGGCGATCAGCTCGGCCAGCAGAAACACGTAGGCCGGGGCGGAGCCGGCGGTCGCCACCACGGCGGAGAGCTGCTCCTCGGCCACCGGCACCACCAGGCCGGAGCCCTCGAAGAGAGCGCGCACGGCGGTGGTCTGCTCCTCGGTGACGCCCGGCCCGGGGGCCACGCCCACGACGCCGGAGCCCACCGTCAGGGGCGTGTTCGGCATGGTCCGCACGATCGGCTGCCCCGCCGGCAGCACGGCGGCCATGGTCGCGGCGGTGACGCCGGCTGCCACGGACACCACCACGGTCTCGGGGCGCAGCGACGGCGCCAGGTCCGTGAGGGTGGCGACCATGTCCTTCGGCTTCACGCCCACCAGGACGATGTCCGCCTCAGCGACCGCGGCATGGTTGGCGCGTTCGTCCCGCTCCTGGGAGGTCACGGTGACGCCGTGCTGCGCGGCGGCCTTCTCGGCGGAGGCGGCGGAGCGGGTGGTCGCGGTGACGTCCTCGGCGCGCACGGCGCCGGCCTCGAGGGCTCCGGCGAGGATCGCGCCGGTCATGGTGCCCAGGCCCAGGATGGTCAGCTTCATGGTCGGTCCATCTCCTTCGTGGTCGGGCGCAGAACGCCGCCGTCGTGGTGGTGGTCGGTCCCGCCGGCGGCCAGGTGCTCGCGGGCGAACGCGAGCGAGGCGGCGAGCATCTCCTCCCGCTGGCCCGCGTACTCCACGCCGCGCGTGCCCACCTCCACGCACACCGTGCCGGCCAGGCCCGCGGTCGCCAGGTGGCGCAGGGTCTCGGCCACGGGCTGGGTGCCCTCGCCGGGGACCAGGTGGTCGTCCTTGCCGGAGTCGTTGCCGTCGGTGAGGTGGACGTGCCGCAGCCGCGGGCCGAGCTCGCGGACGGCCGCCAGGGAGTCCGCCCGCGCGATGGCCGCGTGGGAGAAGTCCCAGCAGATGTGCTCGTACGGCTCGGGCAGCGGGTTCCAGTGCGGCAGGTACATCTTGGCCTTGCGGCCGTAGGCCCGCCACGGGTACATGTTCTCCACGGCGATCACGACGCCGGTCTCCGCCATGAGCTCGTGGATGCCCTCGGCGAAGCGCACCGCGTACGTGCCCTGCCAGCGGAACGGCGGGTGGGCGACCACGGTGGCCGCGCCCACGGCCTGCGCCAGCTCCACGGAGCGGCGGATCTTGGACCACGCGGAGCCCCAGACCTGCTGCGTGAACAGCAGGGTGGGCGCGTGGATGGAGTCGATGGGCATCCCGTGCCGCTCGGACAGCCGCGTCAGCCGCCGCGCGTCCTGGCTCCACGCGTTGTGCGTGACCATGACCTCCACGCCGTCGTAGCCGAGGTCCTCGGCGGTGGCGAACACGTCCTGGGTGCCCAGGGGGAACACGGACGAGGAGGACAGGGTCACGGGGATGTCCGCTCCGAAGCGCGCCGCGGGGGCCAGGTGCGCGGTGGAGTCCGGCATGGTCAGCGCACCCCCAGGCTCAGTCCCGGCAGGAGGGTGTCCGGGTTGAGGTTCACGTGGCCGACGCCGGGCCGGCCGTCCCGGGTGAGGTGGCCCTCGAGCATGAGCGCGTCGAGGCGGTTGAGGATCAGGCCCTCGCGCAGCGCCCACGGGCAGATCTCGAGCTGGGCGATGCCGAACGTGCGCATGGCCGTCAGCGCGACGATCGCCCCCGCGAACACCTGGTGCGCGCGCACGTCCGAGACGCCGGGCAGCTCCGCCCGCTCCGCGACGGTCATCGCCGCGAGGCGGTTCACCCACAGGTGCAGGTCGTCCGCGCGCAGGTGCCGCTTCACGAAGGGGCCCGCCGCCGACGGCGCCGCCCCGGTGATCCGGGCGAGGGAGCGGAACGTCTTCGAGGTGGCGGTGACCACCACGGGCGACTCGATGCGCGGGAAGGCCGTATACGCCTCCTCGAGTCGCTTCTCCACGTGCTTGCGGAGCTTCTTCACCGCCTTGGGGCTGGGCGGGTCCTCGAGCACCCAGTCGCGGGTGAGGCGGCCGGCGCCCAGCGGCAGGGACAGGGCGTGCGAGGGCAGCTCGTCCTGGCCGTAGGCGATCTCGAAGGAGCCGCCGCCGATGTCGAAGTTCAGGATGGAGCCGGCGCCCCAGCCCTGCCAGCGGCGCACGGCGAAGTACGTCATGGCCGACTCCTGGTCCCCCGTGAGCTCGGAGAGGTGCACACCGGTCTCGGCCTGCACGCGGGCCAGCACGGCGGCGCCGTTCGCGGACTCGCGGATCGCCGAGGTGCAGAACGAGATCATGTCCTCCGCCCGATGCTCCTCCGCGAACGCGGCGGCCTCCCGGACGAAGTCCACGAGCTCCCGCTGTCCCTCCTCCGTGATCGCCCCGTCGGCGTCCTGGTAGCGGATCAGCGGAAGGGAGCGCTTGTGCTCCGCGTAGGCGACGGGGCGGGCCCCCGGGTGGGCGTCCACGAGCAGCAGGTGGACGGTGTTGGACCCGATGTCCAGGACGCCGAGGCGCATGGCGCTCAGGCCTTCTTCCGCGCGGTGGTCTTCTTGGCCGGGGCCTTGCGGGCCGCCGGCTTCTTGGCACCGCCGCGGGTGGCCGGGCCCTTGGCACGCTTGTCCGCGAGCAGCTGGTAGGCCTCCTCCGCCGTGAGCTCCTCGGGCTGACGGCCGCGCGGGACGGTGATGTTGGTGACCCCGTCCGTGACGTACGGGCCGAAGCGGCCCTCCTTCACGGTGACCTTCTTGCCGGAGACCGGGTCCTCGCCGAACTCGGCCAGCGGCGGCTTGGCGGCCCCGCGGCCACGCTGCTTCGGCTGGGCGTAGATCTCGAGGGCCTGCTCCTGCGTGATGCTGAAGATCTGGTCCTCGGACTCGAGCGAGCGCGAGTCCGAGCCCTTCTTCAGGTAGGGCCCGAAGCGGCCGTTCTGGGCGGTGATGACCTCGCCCTCGGCGTCCGCGCCCACGACGCGCGGCAGGGACATCAGCTGCAGCGCCTGCTCGAGGGTCACGGTGTCCACGGACATGCTCTTGAAGAGGGAGCCGGTGCGGGGCTTCTCCTTGGCCGGCTTCTTCTTCGGCTTGGGCTTGCCGTTCTTGTAGTACTCGGTGGGCTGGGCGTCGAGCCAGGCCTGCAGCTCCTCCTCGGTCATCTCCGGGATGACCTCGGTGACGTAGGGCCCGTAGCGCCCGTCCCTGGCGACGACGGTCCGGCCCGTCTCCGGGTCCGTGCCGAGCTCGCGCTCGGAGGGCTGGGCGGTGGCGAACAGCTCCTCGGCCTTGGCCGGGGTGAGCTCGTCCGGGGCCAGGTCCTCGGGGACGTTGGCGCGCGGCGGGGTGGCGCCCGCCTCCGCGTCGGCCGGCAGCGACCGCTCCAGGTACGGGCCGTACTGGCCCACCCGCAGGGTGATGTCCTCGGTGATCGGCAGCGAGTTCACGGCCCGCGCGTCGATCTCGCCGAGGTTGTCCACCACGTGCTTGAGGCCCTCGACGCCCTTCTCCGTCTCCGCGGCGGGGGCCCCGAAGTAGAAGGTCTGCAGCCAGGCCTCGCGGCCGAGCTCGCCCGCCGCGATCCGGTCGAGGTCGTCCTCCATGCGGGCCGTGAAGTCGTAGTCCACGTACTTCGCGAAGTAGTCCTCGAGCAGCCCGATCACCGCGAACGCGGTCCACGACGGGACGAGCGCGGTGCCGCGCTTGGACACGTAGCCGCGGTCCATGATCGTGGAGATCGTCGGGGCGTACGTGGAGGGACGCCCGATCTCGCGGCGCTCCAGCTCGGCGACGATCGACGCCTCGGTGTAGCGGGCCGGCGGGGAGGTCTCGTGCCCGGTGGCCTCGATCGGGTCACCGGTGAGGCGCTCGCCCTGGGCCACCTGCGGCAGGCGGCGGTCCTTGGCCTCCGCGTTCTCGCCGTCGACCTCGGCGTCCCGGCCCTCCTCGTACGCGTCGAGGAAGCCCTTGAACGTGATGACCGTGCCCGAGGCGCTGAACTGCGCGAGGCGGCCGTCCTGCGCGGTGGCCGAGAGCCGCAGCGTGGCGGTGTAGCCCTTGGCGTCGGCCATCTGCGAGGCCACGGTGCGCTTCCAGATCAGCTCGTACAGGCGGAACTCGTCCGGGCGCAGCTCGGCCTTGACCTGGGCCGGGGTCCGGAAGGAGTCCCCCGCGGGCCGGATGGCCTCGTGGGCCTCCTGCGCGGTCTCGTTGCGCTTGGCGTAGACGCGCGGCTGGGCCGGCACGGCGTCCGCCCCGTAGAGCTCGGTAGCCTGGCGCCGGGCGGCCTGCACGGCCTCCTGCGAGAGGTTCACCGAGTCCGTGCGCATGTACGTGATGTAGCCGTTCTCGTACAGGCGCTGGGCCACCTGCATGGAGACGCGGGAGCTCATGCGGAGCTTGCGGGCGGCCTCCTGCTGCAGCGTGGAGGTGGTGAAGGGGGCGGCCGGGCGGCGGGTGTACGGCTTGTCCTCCACCGAGTCGACCGTGAAGTCCGCCCCGCGCAGACCCTCGGCCAGCGAGCGGGCGCCGGCCTCGTCCAGGTGGGTCACCTTCTTGCCGGCGGAGGCCTTGAGCCGCCCGGCGTCGTCGAAGTCGCGGCCCGTGGCCACGCGCTGGCCGTCCACCGTGCTGAGGCGGGCCGTGAACGAGCTGCCCACGGCGTCCGCGGCCTGCGCGCCCTCGGCCACCGTGAAGGTGCCCTCCACGCCCCAGTAGTGGGCGGAGACGAAGGCCATGCGCTCCCGCTCGCGCTCGACGACGAGGCGGGTGGCCACCGACTGCACGCGGCCCGCCGAGAGCCCGCGGGAGACCTTGCGCCAGAGCACCGGCGAGAGCTCGTAGCCGAACAGGCGGTCGAGGATGCGGCGCGTCTCCTGGGCGTCCACGAGGGCCGTGTCCAGCTCACGGATGTTCTCCAGACCGCGGCGCACGCCCTCCTTGGTGATCTCGCCGAAGGTCATGCGGTACACCGGCACCGTGGGCTTGAGGGTGTCCAGCAGGTGCCAGGCGATGGCCTCGCCCTCGCGGTCCGCATCCGTGGCGAGGTAGAGGGCCTCGGCGTCCTTGAGCTCGCGCTTGAGCTCGGTGACCTTCTTCTTCTTGTCCGGGTGCACCACGTAGTACGGGGTGAAGCCGTGCTCCGTGTCCACGGCGAACTTGCCGAACGGGCCCTTCTTCATCTCCGCCGGCAGGTCCGAGGGCTTGGGCAGGTCGCGGATGTGCCCCACGGAGGAGTCCACCACCCAGCCCTCGCCCACCGCGTTGAGGTACTTCGCGATGGACTTGCTCTTGGCCGGGGACTCCACGATGACCAGCTTCTTGCCCGAGGGCACGGGAGCGGTCACGGAAGCGGGGGGAGTGGACAACGGGTCCTCCTGGGACGGGATTGTTGCGGATCCGGGGCCGACGCGAGCCGACCCGCGTCCGCCGCGGACGGACGTCCCCACATCGTAGGGCGCGCTGACCACGATAACGCCCGGCGTCCCCGCGCCCGCCACCGCCCGATCGTCAGCCCTCCACCAGGAACCCGTCCTCGTACAGCTCCCGCAGCGCGGCCAGCAGGCCGGCCCGCCCGACGTCGTCCAGCTCCAGCAGCGCGGCGACCGCGCCCACCAGCTGCCCCACGGACAGCTCGCCGTCGCTGGCGGACAGCACGCCCGCCGTCGCGGTGTCCAGGCGCGCCACGCGCCGGAACCCGGAGCCCTGCCGGGCCAGGATCACCTCGGGGTGCTCCGCCCCGAACCGCTGGTGCCGCTCTTCCGTGACGTCCGCGGCCACGCGCAGGTGCAGGCCCCGCAGCGCGGCCAGGGCCGGGTCCCCGACGGCGTCCCCGGCCCCGGCGCCCGCGGCGAGCCGGTCCCGGCGGGCGACGGCGGCGGCCCACGCGGCGCCGAGGGCCTCATCCACGGGCTGGGTCAGCTCCTCAACGACCACCCACCCCCGGCCCTGGGAGCCGTCCGCGGCGGGCCGACGCAGCCACACGTGTCCGAAGCCGACCCCGGCCACGCCGCGGGCGTCGAAGTCCTCCAGGTACCCGCGGTAGGCGGCCTCATAGGCGGGCGGGTCGAGCTCGAGCGAGGAGTCCTGCAGCCACGTCTCCGCGTAGCCCGCGGGGTCCTGCCGGTCGCGCTGGAGCAACCAGGCCTGCATCCCCGGCGCCACCCACGAACGCGGGCGCGCGTTCCACGGTGCGGTGTCGGCGTCGGTGGTGTCCCCCGCCGGGATCTCCCAGTTGGCGAGCAGCTGCGCGGTGCCGCCCTCGGCGAGCACGTCCGGCAGGGCCGCGATCAGCTCCGCGACGATCCGGTCGCCCTCACGGCCGCCGTCGCGGTAGGTCAGCACGGGCGCGTCCGGGTCCGTGCGCGGGGTGATCACGAACGGCGGGTTCGAGACCACGAGGTCGAACCGCTCCCCCGCCACCGGCGCCAGCAGATCGCCGGCCGCCAGCCGGACCCGGTCCTCGAGCCGCTCCCGGTCGAGGCCGAGCACGTCCGCGTTGAGCAGCAGGTTGAACCGGGTGAAGGCGAGGGCGCGCTCGGAGAGGTCCGTGGCGGTCACGTGGTCGGCGTGGGCGAGCAGGTGCAGGGTCTGGATCCCGCAGCCCACCCCCACGTCCAGGGCGCGGGCCACGGGACGGCGCTGCGTGGCGCCGGCGAGCGTGAGGGAGGCCCGACCGATGCCGAGCACGTGCTCGGGAGGCAGCGGGCCGCGCCGCTGCAGGGCCGTCAGGTCCGAGGCGATCCACATCCGGCCCGGCTCGTCCGCGTCGTACGGCGAGAGGTCCACCGCGCCGCGCACGCGCCCGTCCGGCCCCTCGACGACGAGCCCGGCCGCCACGGCCCCGGCCAGACCGAGGCTGGGCAGCGCGGCGTCGAGGTCGGCGGCGGGGACGGGGTCGCCGAGCAGCCAGGCCCCGACGGCGGCGGCGAGGCCCCGCGTGCCGTGCCGGTCGCCGGGGCCGGCTGCGTCGTCGTGCCGGCCGGGGCCCGCCAGGTGACCGGCGACGACGCGGCGGGCGGCCTCGGCGTGCTCGCGGTCCAGGGCGAGCGTGGCCACGGCTCCGAGCAGCCCCTCGACGGCGGCGGTGGTGAACGGCAGGGCCGCCAGGTCCGCGGCGAGGGCCGCGGCCGTGGCCGGGGTCAGCCGCGGGGCGGGGGGCGACGGGGGTGTCGGGACGGGACTCATGCCTCGGTCCTCTCGGCGGGGTGGGGGCGGTGGGCGCAGAAGGGGCAGCGGTGCTCGGGGTCGTCGGCGGCGCAGGCCGCGCAGCGGACCTCGAGCGTGGTGCAGGCCGGGTCGGCGCAGTTGCGCAGCGCCGAGGTCGGGGCCTCGCACGTGACGCACCGGCCGATGGTCTCGGCATCGGCGGTGAAGCGGGTGGACAGGCGTCGGTCGAACACGGCCAGCTCGCCCCGCCACAGTCCGGCGTCGCCGCGGGCCTCGCCGTAGCGGACGATGCCGCCGTCGAGCTGGTAGACCTCGGCGAAGCCGCGGTCCTTGAGCAGGGCGGAGAGGACCTCGCAGCGCACGCCGCCCGTGCAGTAGGTGATCAGCGGCGCGTCCTTGAGGTGGTCCAGGGCCCCGGAGTCGACGGCGGCGAGCAGGTCGCGGGTGGTGTGCGCGTCCGGGACCACGGCCCCGTCGAAGCGGCCGATGGCCGCCTCCACCGTGTTGCGGCCGTCGAGGAAGCGCACGGGGTTCGCGGTGCCGGCGCGCTCGGCGACCAGCGCGTCCACCTGGACGGGCGTGAGCCGCTCCCCCGTGCCGACGATCCCGTCCGCGTCCACGGTGACGCGCTCGGGGGCCCCGAACGCGACGAGCTCGGGCTTGACCTTGACCGAGAGGCGGGGGAAGTCCGCCGCCGAGCCGTCCGACCACTTCACTTCGAGGTCCCGGAACGCCGGATGCTCCCGCGTGCCGCGCATGTAGCGCTTGACGGCGTCGACCGGTCCGCCGACGGTCCCGTTGATCCCCTGCGGCGACACGATGATCCGGCCGGTCAGGCCGAGGGACGCGGCGAGCGTGCGCTGCCACAGCCGCACCGCCTCGGGGTCGGCGAGCGGGGTGAACCGGTAGTACAGCGCGATGCGCGAGAGGGGGGCGGTGCTCATCAAGGTCCAGGCTAGTGCGCGACCCCGGACGCCACGGCCGTGAGGGCGGGCGGGGCCTGGCCCGCACCGGCCACACGCCTTACCCTTCAGACATGACTGAGCATCTGGATCCGGCACTGGTCGACATCTGGTTCGCGGCCTGGTCGCGATCGCGCGGCTACCGTACGAGCCAGGAGGCGGGGCGACGCGCGGCCCTGCGCACCCCTCGCCCCGCCCGCATGATCCCCGGCGGCTCCGGTCGCGCCACGGTGGACGTGCCGGCCACGTGGGAGCACGTGGTGGTGAACCCCTCCCGCGGGGAGCTGGAGGACCTGCGCGAGGCGGTGCGGGACCAGGAGCAGATCCTGCTCACAGTGTTCGGCGACGCCGGCGAGGACCCGAAGGCCATGGGTCTGAAGGCCCAGGCCGAGCCGGAGCGCTTCATGACCATGGACATGGACCCCGAGCTGCAGGACGTGGAGCCCCCGCTGCTGCCCGAGGGCTATGAGGCCCGCGTGGACCAACCGATGGAGGGCAGCCGTCGCCTGCGCATCCTGGCCGTCGGCGCCTCGACCGTGCCCGAGGGCGAGGAGGAGCTCGCCGCCCTCGGCTGGGTCACCGAGGAGGGCGGCACCGCCGTCTACGACCGGATCTGGACGTCCCCGAACCACCGTCGCCGCGGCCTCGGCTCCCTCGTGATGCGCTACCTCACCTCCGAGGTCATGAGCGAGGGTGAGATCAGCCGCGGCCTGCTCGTCGCGTCCCCGGACGGCCAGAAGCTGTACCGCCACCTGGCCTGGACCGACCTCGGCCCCGTGTCCATCTGGGGTCGCGGCCTGGCCGAGGACAACCCCGCCGCCGAGCACACCGGCACCATGGGGGCGTGACCGGCCACCTCCCGGAGCACGATCCCTGGGCGGATCCCGCGGGCGGCTGGGGGCCGCCCGGCACGGCGGATTCCGCGCCGCCCGTCGACGACGCCGCCCCGGACTTCTCCGGACCGGAGCCGCAGCCCGTCGGTGCGGTGGTGGCCGACGTCGTGGCCGGGCTGTCCGTCACGGCGCCCGGCGACCTGCGCCCGGACACGCCGGCGGGGGCCGGACTCCGTGCGGCGCTGGGCCGGACCGGGCTGCCCGAGCAGATCCGCCACGTCACCGAGCTGCCCGCACGGCAGGCCCGGCACACGGACTGGCCCGCGGACGCTCCGGAGGGCCTAGTCAGGGCCTTCGCGGCGCGCGGCGTCGAGCGGCCGTGGCTGCACCAGGTACGGGCGGCGGCCCTGGCCGGCGCGGGGACGCACACCGTGCTCGCCACGGGCACGGCGTCGGGCAAGTCGCTGGGCTACCAGCTGGCGGTCGGCACCCGGCTGGCCGCCGACCCCCGGGCCACCGCGCTCTACCTCGCCCCCACCAAGGCCCTCGCGGCGGACCAGCTGACCTCCTGGCGCGCCCTCGAGCGGGACGGTGCCCCGGGGCTGCGCGCGGCCCCCTACGACGGCGACACCGCACCGCAGGATCGGATCTGGGCCCGCGAGCACGCCACCGTGCTCATGACCAACCCGGACATGCTCCACGTGGGGATCCTGCCGCACCACGAGCGGTGGGCCGCGTTCTTCCGGAATCTGACGTTCGTGGTGGTGGACGAGTCGCACACGTACCGGGGCGTCTTCGGCTCGCAGGTGGGGATCCTGCTGCGTCGACTGCGGCGCATCGCCACCCACTACCGCGGGGACCGTCCGGAGACCGTGTTCATCGGGGCGTCGGCGACGTCGGCGGATCCGGCCGGGCACTTCGCCCGACTGATCGGGGCGCCGGCCACAGCCGTCACCGAGGACGCGTCCCCGCACGGGGCGGTCACGGTGGCGTTCTGGGAGCCGGAGCTGACGGACCGCCGGGGCGAGAACGGCGCGCCCGTCCGCCGCTCGGCGATGGCCGCCGCCGCCGACCTGGTCACGGACCTGGCCCTGCAGCAGGTGCGCACGCTGGCGTTCATCCGCTCTCGGCGCGGTGCCGAGGCCATCGCGAGCGCGGCCAAGCGGCAGCTCGAGGAGGTCGAGCCGGGGCTCGGCGCCCGGGTCGCGGCCTACCGCTCGGGCTACCTGCCCGAGGAGCGGCGGGAGCTGGAGGCGGACCTGCGCTCGGGTCGGCTGCTGGGCATGGCCTCGACGCCGGCGCTGGAGATGGGCATCGACGTCGCGGGGCTGGACGCCGTGGTGGTGGCCGGCTGGCCGGGCACCCGCGCGTCGTTCTTCCAGCAGATCGGCCGCGCCGGGCGCGGCGGCCAGGACGCGCTCGCGTTCTTCGTGGCATCGGACGACCCCCTGGACACGTTCGTGGTGGACCACCCGGAGGCCGTGTTCGACCTGGGCGTGGAGGACACCGTGGTGGACCCGGAGAACCCGCACCTGCTCGGCCCGCAGCTGTGCGCGGCCGCCGCCGAGCTGCCGATCACGCCCGAGGCGTTCGGCTGGTTCGGGGAGCCGGAGCGGGTGCGCGCCCTGCTGGACGTGCTGGTCGAGCAGGGGCTGCTGCGCCGTCGGCCGGCCGGCTGGTTCTGGACGCACCCCGAGCACGCCGCCGGCATGGTCTCCCTGCGGGACGACGGCGGCGGGCCCATGGACATCATCGACGCCGAGTCCGGCGCCCTGCTGGGCACGATGGACTCGCCCCAGACCCACTACCAGGCGCATCCCGGCGCGGTGTACGTGCACCAGGACCGCACGTACCTCGTGGAGGAGCTGGACGAGGACGCGCACGCGGTGGTCGTCACGCGCGCCTGGCCGGACTTCACCACGCAGGCCCGGGACGTCACGGAGATCGAGATCGTGGCGGTGCACCGCCGCCTGGACGCGCGGGAGGGCACCCTGCGCTGGTGCCTCGGGGACGTGCAGGTCCGCACCCAGGTGGTGTCCTTCCAGCGCAAGGCCCTGGTCTCCGGGGAGGTGCTCGGCGAGGAGCCCCTCGACCTGCCGGCGCGGGACCTGTTCACCTCCGCGGTGTGGTTCCAGGCGGCCTCGGACGAGCTCATCGCCGCGGGACTGACCACGGATCGCCTGCCCGGCGCCCTGCACGCGGCCGAGCACGCGATGATCGGCATGATGCCGCTCGTCGCCTCGAACGACCGCTGGGACATCGGCGGCGTCTCGATGGTCCTGCACCCGGACACCGGCTCCCCCGCCGTGTTCGTCTACGACGGCCGGCCCGGCGGGGCGGGCTTCGCCGAACGCGGCTTCGAGCAGGCGCGACGCTGGGTCGAGGCGACGGCGGGGGCCATCGCGGCCTGCGAGTGCGCGGAGGGCTGCCCGTCCTGCGTGCAGTCCCCCAAGTGCGGCAACCGCAACAGCCCCCTGGACAAGGCCGGCGCGCTGACCGTCCTGCGGTTCCTGATGGACCACGCCGATCACCTCGTCCCGGCGGACGCCTCGACCGACGGCTCGGGCGGCGGCGCCTCCGGCGGGTCCGCGGACGCGGCGCCCGGGGCCTGAGACCGCGGCGGACCCGCGACGGCATCGGCCGTGGCCGCCGGCAGCGGGGCGCGAGCGAGTTCGACCGCGACGCGCACCGTCCCGTCCTCGCGCACCTCGCACGCCACGACGGCGGCCCCGTTGCGTTCGGCGGTCCGCCCGGCCAGGACGCACGGCTCGTGGTCGGAGAGCCCGCGCCGGGCGTCGGAGGCGGCGAGCGCCGCCAGGTCGGCGGCCCCGGCCGCCCGGGCGCCGGTGACCGAGGCCTGCCCCAGCGCCGCGACGGCCAGCAGCAGCCCCGCCCCCAGGGCGGCCGTGCCCAGGACGGACACGGTGCCCGAACCGCGTTCGCCCCGCACGGGCGCCCTCCCGCGGGTCATGACCGGTCCTCCGGCGAAGCGGCGGGCGTTCCGGGCCGCTGCTCGGGGGCGGCGGCGTGCGCGGTGAGGGTGAGGGCCTCGGCCCAGGCGAGCGGCCCGGGGCCGGGCTGGACGACCTCGACGGTCACCCAGCCGCCCTCGACGGTGTGCGAGAGCGAGGCGTCGTCGCCGGCCATGCGCGCCACCGCGTCGCGGGCCGCCGCCTCGTCGTCGCCCCGGGCGAGGATGCGGGCGGCCGACGCCGCCGCGTCCTGACCCCGCACCTGCTGCACCGCGGCGGCGCCGGCCAGCAGGACGGACACGAGCACGAACGCGATCACGGGCAGCAGCACCGCGTACTCGGCCGTGACGGCCCCGGTCTCGCCGCCCCGGAGCCCCCGGGGCCGCCCCGCCGTCCGGGCGCCCGTACGGCGCGCGGACGGCGGGGCGGAGGTCGGGTGCTCAGTCACGCTGGAGCGCCCCGGTGACGAGGTCCACGAGCAGCGACTGCACGTCCGGGCTGGTGAGCACGACGGCCAGCACGCCCGCGAAGCCCACGGCGGCGAGCGTGAGGATGCCGTACTCGGCCGTGATCGCGCCGGTCTCCTCGCCCGCGGCGTCGACGACGCGGGCGAGGCGGTCGCGCTCGCTCGGGCGGGTGACGGCGGGCTGGGCGGAGTGGGAGCGGTGGGTCATGGTGGTCCTCCTGGAGTGGGCCCCGCGGTGCGGGGCGGTGGTGACGGCCCGGCCGGGCCGCTGGTCCCAGGCTGGCCCGCTCCGGGGCCCGCGCGCCGGGGGCGATGCGGATCCGGGGATGGGCCGGGGCGATCGGGGCCCTGTGCAGGACCGGACGCCCTGGCGTCGCCACGGCCTCAGCCCGGTCCCGCCCCGAGCAGGGCCATGACGACGGGCACCACGCCCCAGCACACGAAGGCGGGCAGCAGGCACAGCCCCAGCGGCATCACCAGGCGCACTGCGAGCTCCTCGGCCGCCCGTTCGTCCGCCCGCCGGGTCTGCTGACGGACGGCGGCGGCGGTCTCGGCCAGCGTGCGGGCGCCGGCCATTCCGGACCGGTGCAGCGGACGCAGTCGGGCGGCGGTCTCGGCCCACACCGGGTCCGTATCGAGGCCCACCCATGCCTCGTCCCAGTCCCGACCCCAGAGCAGCAGCGCCGCCGTGGCCCGCAGGCCGCGGGCGCCCGGCAGGGTCCGGCCGAGGTCGTCCAGCGCGGCGGGCAGGGATCGGCCGGCGCTGAGCAGCGCCGCCAGCACGTCCAGCACGACGGCGGCCCCCACCGCCGCCGGCTCGCGCGCGGCCGCACGCAGCAGCAGGCGCGTCCAGGACCGCCCGGCCAGCCAGAACAGCAGACCCACCGCGGCGACCACGGCACCGAAGGGCGAGCGGACCAGGTCCCCCGGGGAGGTGCCGAGCAGCCACGCGAGGCCGAGGCCGCCCAGGGGCAGCCACTGCAGCAGCCGGGACGTCGCGCCCGGCCCCGCCGCGGCCGAGCGGCGGGCTCGGGCCGCGTCCACGTCCGCCTCGAGGCTATGGGCCAGCTGCCGGGCCACGGCTGCGGGAGCGGCACCCGCCCGGGCCCCGGCCGCGAGCGCCGCATCGACCAGCGCCCAGCCCGGGTCCCGTGCGGGGGTCCGCCAGGGCAGGGTCCCACCGCGGCGCGCCGCCTCCCCGGTCGCCGCATGCGACGCCGGCACATCCCAGGCCAGCGCCTCGGCCCGGCGTCGGGCGTGGTGATGGGCGCAGCACGCGGCCCCCGCCTCACCCGGCTCCGACCCGCAGGCGGGCAGGGTGCACGCGGTCTCCCGCCAGGCCTGCTCCTCGGTCAGGCCGGCCGCGACGAGGGCGGCCCAGCGGCGCAGCACGCCGACAAGCACCTCCGTCTCCTCCTCCGGCCTCGCCCGCCCCGCCCGCCAGGGCAGCAGCGCCACGGCACGCCCAGCGCGCGACCGTCGTGCCTGCCCGGCCGCCGTCGTCGTGCTCACCGGCCGCACCGCCCCGCCAGCCGGGCCGCGAGCGCGGGCACGCCGGGTCCCTCGACGGTCCGCCCACCCGCCGCCTCCGTTCCGGGCCGCCACGTGAGGGCGGGCAGCAGGGCGAACCCGTCGGCGCGCGGGTCCGAGACGGCGAGTTCGACTGGATGCCGCCCGTGGCCGTCGCGGGCGATGTGCAGCACGGCGTCCACGCCGGCGCGGGCCTGCGCGGCCACCGTCTCGGGCCGCCAGCCGGCCAGGGAGGCCATGGCCGTCAGCCGGGCGGGCACCTCGGCGGCGGCGTTGGCGTGCAGGGTGCCCCACGCACCCTGATGTCCCGTGTTCAGGGCGGTGAGGACGTCGGCCACCTCGGCGCCGCGGCACTCGCCGACCACGAGCCGGTCCGGCCGCATCCGCAGCGCGTGGCGGACGAGCTCGGCCAGTCCGACCTCGCCGGCGCCCTCCGCGTTGGCGGCGCGGCACTGCAGTGCGACCACGTGCGGGTGATCGGGCGCGGCCTCGGCCGTGTCCTCCACGACGACGATCCGTTCGTCCCCCGGCACCCGGCCGAGGGCCGCGGAGAGCAGCGTGGTCTTGCCCGCCCCGGTCGCGCCGCTGACCAGGACGGTGGCACGGTCGCGCACGAGCGCCTCGAGGGCGTCGGCCCAGAGGGCGCCGTCCGGCCAGCCGTCGGCCAGCGCGGTCAGCGACGGCGTCGTCGCGGCCGGGATCCGCAGGCTCAGCAGGGTGCCATCGCCACTGACCGGGGGCAGGACCGCGTGGACGCGCACGCCGCCCACGCGGGCGTCGGCCAGCGGCACCGCCGCGTCGAGGCGGCGGCCGGCCCGGTGCAGCAGCCGCACCGCGAGCGCCCGGGCGGTCTCGGGGTCGAGCCGACCGGGGCGGCGGACGAGGCCCTCGTCCCCGTCGGTCCACACCGCGCCCGCGCCGTCCACGAGCACGTCGGTCACGCCCGGGGTGCGCACCCAGGGTGCGAGCGGGCCGAAGCCGTCGAGCTCATCGACCAGCGCCGCCACGCGCGGGTCGTCGATCGGCGCGTCGAGGGCCTCGGCGATCAGCGGGGCCAGCGGCGGCTCCGCCCCGTCTGCGGCCGACGCACGGGCCTCGGCCACGCGCAGGCGCACGACGGCGGCGTCCAGCCCGCCGGGGCCCGCTGCGGGTGCGGCCAGCGGCGGCGCGGCGACCTGCGTGCGTTCCGGCTCGGCCGGGTCAGTGCGGGGCCACGGGAACCGTCGGCTGCCCTCGGGCGGGGCGGGGCGGCGGCGGCGGCCCCGGGGCGGGCGGGCCGGGGCGGCGGGGACGAACGGGCGCATGGCGGGCCTCCTGCGGGTCGGGGCGGCGGCCGCGGTCCGCGGCCGCCGGCCCGTCCAGTCCACCGTCCCGCCCGGGCGCCTGCGCCCCCGGCCCCGCCGCTGGGGACACGGGCCCGCCCACCGGCGCCTGTGCAGGAGCGGGCGGCGGCGCGCAGCCGTCAGCCGCGCAGGATCCGGTGGGTCCGCGCGTCACGCACGCGGGAGTCGTCCCACGGCACGTCCCAGCCCAGCAGTGCCAGCACACGGTCCAGCAGCGCCGCCGTGAACCCCCACACCAGGCGCTCGCCCACGAGGAAGCCCGGCGTCTCGCCGCGGCGGCCGCCGGGCCGGGCCACGCGGCACCGGTTCGCGGGGTCCACCAGGTCCGCGACCGGCATCCGGAACACGGCCGCGGCCTCGGCCTGGTCGACCACCGCCACGCGACTGGGGTCCCGCCACCACCCGAGCACCGGGTGCACCACGTGCCCCGAGACCACCACCGGCACCGCCGGCAGCACGCCCAGGACCTCCACGCCGGCCGGGTCCAAGCCGGTCTCCTCCTGCGCCTCGCGCAGGGCCGTGGCCACGACGTCGGCGTCCTCGGGGTCGACGCGACCGCCGGGGAACGCGATCTGCCCGGCGTGCTGGCGCAGGGTGGCGGCGCGCTGGGTCAGCAGCACGTCCACGTGCGGGTGCACGCGCTCGGCGTCGTGACGGGCGGGGACGTCGTCGAGGGCGCCGAACAGGATCAGCACGGCGGAGGGGCGCGGATCGCCGGACCGGGGCCAGTCGAAGCCCCACATCGGCACGGCCTCGGGCGGGATTGTGGTGAGCGAGGCCGGGTCGTGGTGACCGGACGCGTCCGCAGGGGCCGTGCCCCACCGGGCCACGAGGTCCGCCAGCTGGTCCCGCGCACCCGTCAGCGACGCCTCGGACGTCCCGGCGGCGTCGCGGGAGGTCGGGCGGGGGCTCGCGGGGGTCTCAGGCATGGCCCCCACGCTAGCCGCCGGTCGTAGCCTCGGGGCATGACGGCTCCCCTGACCTCGCCCCCAGCGGCCACCGCGTCCTCGGATCCGGTGGACGTCGCGGTGATCGGCGTCGGCCAGGCCGGACTGGCGGCCGGCTACTTCCTGGCGCGGGCCGCGCGGGACGTCGGCCGCGGGCGCCGGCCGGGCCCGCCGCCGTCGTTCGTCCTGCTCGACGCCTCCGCCCAGCCCGGCGGCGCGTGGCCGCACCACTGGGACTCCCTGCGCCTGTTCTCCCCCGCCGAGCACTCCTCCCTGCCGGGCCGACCCATGCCGCCGTCGCCCGGCCCCGGCACCCCGGACGCCGGGCACGTCGTCGCCTACCTGGCCGACTACGAGGACCGCTACGGGCTGCCGGTGCGCCGGGGCGTGCGTGTCGCGGAGGTGACGCACGACGCCGCCGCGTCCCCTCCGTTCACCCTGCGGCTCGAGGACGGCACGGCCCTGAGCGCCCGCGCGGTGGTCTCCGCCACCGGCTCGTTCACCCGCCCGTTCTTGCCGGCCCTCCCGGGCGTCGACCACTTCGGCGGCACGCAGCGGCACTCCGCCGCGTACCGCTCCCCCGACGCGTTCACCGGGCGGCACGTCCTCGTGGTGGGCGGCGGCAACTCGGGCGCCCAGATCGCGGCGGACCTGCTGCTGGCGGGTGTCGCCACCACGTGGGCCACCCGGCGTCCGCCCCGGTTCATGCCGGACGACGTGGACGGGCGGGTGCTCTTCGATCGGGCCTCGGCGCGCGTGCTGGGCCGCTCCGAGGCGCGCGTGGGCGACCTCGGGGACATCGTCATGGTGCCCTCGGTGATCCGCGCCCGCGACGGGGCCGGGCTCCACGCGGTCCCCGCGCCCACCGCGCTCACGCCGGACGGCGTCCGCTGGGACCACGACGCCGGCGCGAGCCACGGCTGGCCCGCCGCCAACCGCGCCGCGGCCCGGGTGCGCGGCGCCGAGCACCCGGTGGACGACATCGTCTGGTGCACGGGCTTCCGGGCGGACCTGCGCCATCTGCGGGGCCTCGAGCTGACCCGCCACCCCTCCGGGGCGCCGGCGACGGAGCGTGCACTGCCGACCGCCTCGGTGGACGTGCCGGGGCTGCACCTGCTCGGCTACGACGACTGGTGCGGGGCCGCCTCGGCCACGCTCGCGGGCGTGGGGGCTCACGCGCGCCGGGCGGTCGCCGCGATCCTCGCGGGTCTCACCGAAGGCTGAGCGGGCAGGCCGGGCGCTCAGGCCTCCAGCCCGTGGCCGAGGGCGCGCAGCTCCCGGCGCGTCCGCCCCGCGCGCAGGAGCTCGAGCAGCTCCTCCCGGCCGGGCTTGAGCTCGTAGGCCAGCAGGGCGCGCGCCCGCTCGGGGTCGGTCTCCCCCTCGCCGTAGGACGGGCACCAGCGGGCGATCGGGCACGCCCCGCACGCCGGGCGGCGCGCGTGGCACACGCGGCGGCCGTGGAAGATCAGCCGGTGGGAGAGCATCGTCCAGTCCCGGCGCGGGAACAGGGCGCCCACGGCGTGCTCGACCTTCACCGGGTCGGTCTCGTCCGTGAACCCCAGGCGCCGGGCGAGCCGGCCGAAGTGCGTGTCCACGGTGATCCCGGGCTGGCCGAAGGCGTTGCCGAGCACCACGAACGCGGTCTTGCGGCCCACCCCGGGCAGCGCCACGAGGTCCTCGAGACGGGCGGGGACCTCGCCGTCGTGCCGGGCCACGAGCTCCTGGGACAGCCGCAGGATCGCGGAGGCCTTGTTCCGGTAGAACCCCGTGGAGCGCACGAGCTCCTGCAGCTCGGGCTCGGTGGCCGCGGCCATCGCGTGGGCGTCCGGGAAGCGGGCGAACAGCGCCGGCGTGGCCGCGTTGACCCGCACGTCGGTGGTCTGGGCGGACAGCACCGTGGCCACGAGCAGCTCGAACGGCGTCTCGAAGTCCAGCTCGGCGACGGCGTACGGGTACGTCTCGGCCAGGATCCGGTTGATCCGCCGCGCCCGGCGCACCAGTGCCAGCTGGGTCTCCCCGGTCGGCGTGCCCGTCGACTCCGTCTCCATCCGCGCGTCCTCCCGCCCTCGTGCGATCCGCTCAGGTCCGACCATCCTAGGGAGCGGGGCGCGTGCCGACGTCCGCACCGCGTCCGGCCCCCGCTTCCGGGCACGATGCGACACACAGGACCCGAGGATTTGTGGCGACGACGCCGCGCGCGGCATGCTGAGGCGGGAGACTAGTGTGGGGCGCGTCACATCCGCGCTGCGCACTGACCGCACCACCCCGAAAGGACCCCGTCGATGGACGAGCAGATCCCCACGTTCCCGCCCCCGGCCGAGTTCGCCGCCCAGGCGGTGGCCGGAGCCGACCTGTACGAGGAGGCCGCCGAGGACCGCCTGGCCTACTGGGCCCGCCGCGCCCGCGAGGTCCTGCACTGGGAGCAGGACTTCACCGACGTCCTGGACTGGTCCGACGCACCCTTCGCGAAGTGGTTCGTCGGCGGCACCACCAACGCCGCGTACAACGCCCTGGACCGCCACGTCGAGGCCGGCCACGGCGACCGCGTGGCCATCCACTTCGAGGGCGAGCCCGGCGACACCCGGACCTACACCTACGCCGACCTGGCCGCCGAGGTCCGGCGCGCCGCCAACGCGTTCGAGTCCCTCGGCGTGACCAAGGGCGACCGCGTGGCCGTCTACCTGCCGATGATCCCCGAGGCCGTCATCACGATGCTCGCGTGCGCGCGCATCGGCGCGGTCCACTCCGTGGTGTTCGGCGGCTTCTCCTCCGACGCCCTGCGCTCCCGCGTGGACGACGCCGAGGCCAAGCTCGTCGTCACGGCGGACGGCTCCTTCCGCCGCGGCAAGCCCTCCATGCTCAAGCCCGCCGTGGACCAGGCCCTCTCCGCGCCCGGCCACACCGCCGAGCACGTGCTCGTGGTCCGCCGCAACGAGGCCGAGGTCGAGATGACCGAGGGCCGCGACCTGTGGTGGCACGACGTCGTGGACGGCCAGTCCGACGAGCACGAGCTCGTGTGGCACGACGCCGAGCACCCGCTCTACATCCTGTACACCTCCGGCACCACCGGGAAGCCGAAGGGCATCCTGCACACCACCGGCGGCTACCTCGTGCAGGCCGCGGTCACCCACCACGACACCTTCGACCTGCACCCGGAGTCGGACGTCTTCTGGTGCACCGCCGACGTCGGCTGGGTCACCGGGCACTCCTACGTCGCCTACGCACCGCTGGTCAACGGCGCCACCCAGGTGATCTACGAGGGCACCCCGGACTCCCCGCACCAGGGCCGCTGGTGGGAGATCGTGCAGAAGTACGGCGTGAGCATCCTCTACACGGCGCCGACGGCGATCCGCACGTTCATGAAGTGGGGCCGGCACATCCCGGACGAGTACGACCTCTCCAGCCTGCGCGTGCTCGGCTCCGTGGGCGAGGCCATCAACCCGGAGGCCTGGCGCTGGTACCACGAGGTCATCGGCGCCGGCCGCTGCCCCATCGTGGACACCTGGTGGCAGACCGAGACGGGCGCCCACATGCTCACCCCGCTGCCCGGCGTGACCACCCTCAAGCCCGGTTCCGCCCAGAGGCCGGTGCCCGGCGTCGTGCTGGAGGTCGTGGACGAGCTCGGCGAACCCATGACGGACACGAGCGCGGGCTTCCTCGTGGTGCGCGAGCCGTGGCCGTCCATGCTGCGGGGCATCTGGGGCGACCGGGAGCGCTTCAAGGAGACCTACTGGTCCCGCTTCCCCGGCATGTACTTCGCCGGCGACGGCGCCCGCTACGACGAGGACGGCGACATCTGGCTGCTGGGCCGCGTGGACGACGTCATGAACGTCTCCGGCCACCGCCTGTCCACCACCGAGATCGAGTCCTCCCTCGTGGCGCACCCGTCCGTGGCCGAGTCCGCGGTGGTCGGTGCGAAGGACGAGACCACGGGTGAGGCGGTCGTCGCGTTCGTCCTGCTCACCGCGGTCGCCGTCGCGGCCGACCGCGACGTCGCCGAGGTCGAGGAGGAGCTGCGGCAGCACGTGGGCAAGGACATCGGCCCCATCGCCAAGCCCAAGCGCGTGCTCGTGGTCCCCGAGCTGCCCAAGACGCGCTCCGGCAAGATCATGCGCCGTCTGCTCAAGGACGTGGCCGAGGGCCGCGACCCGGGCGACTCCACCACGCTGGCCGACCCCACGGTCATGCAGCGCATCGTGGAGACGCTCGCCCCGAAGGCCTGAGCCGGCACGACGACGCCGCCCCGGACCGCACGCTGCGTGCGGTCCGGGGCGGCGTCGTCGGTGGGCGGGCCCGCCTCAGGCGCGGGCGGCCGCGTCCCGGCGGACCAGCTCCACGGCCTCGTCGGGCGTGTACCCGAGGCGCTCGAGCAGGGTGTCCAGACAGCGCCGCACGGCCTGGTGCGCGGCGTCGGCGCGGGCGTCCGCCGAGGCGGCCACGAACGTGCCCGCGCGACCCCGGGTGCGGATGGTGCCGTGCGCCTCGAGCTCCTTGTAGGCCCGGGCCACGGTGCCCGGTGCCACGCCGAGCTCGGCGGCGAGCACGCGCACGGGCGGCAGTCGGTCCCCGCGGGCCAGGGATCCGGAGGCGACGCCGGCCAGGACCGCGTCCACGATCTGCCGGTAGGGCGGGGCCGGCAGGCTCGCGTCCACCGCCACGACCGGCAGGGAGGCGGAGACCACGCCCGCGGCCCCGTCGGCGACCGGGGCCGCCGCGAACGGACCGGGGAGCCTCATCGACTCACCGGTGCCGCGCGTCGAGACGGCCATCCTCGCGCTCCCGCACGGCGGGGGCCAGCTCGTCCTCGATGGCGAGGTCGCCCGAGGAGTCGTCCGGGTGGCGGAGCAGGTGGATGGCGGAGACCGCGAGGCCGCCCCACACCAGGAGGATGGCCAGGGACATCATGACGATCGCTGCGGTGCTCATCGGTCAGAGCTCCTTCCGGGTGGTGGCCGCGGGCACCACCGGCAGGGCGCCGGTGGGGACGGTGCCCTCGGGCACGGCGTTGTGCGGGATGAGGTCGCCGTGGATCTCGCTGTCCAGGTCCTCCGCGTAGAGGTTGGACTTGCGGGACCACGGGATCAGGGAGAGCAGGACGGCCAGGGCGACGGAGCCGAGCGCGATGCCCCAGCCGAAGACGCCGAGGAAGTCGCCCGGGTAGCCCTCATAGCCCTCCGCGATCACCTTCATGATCCAGGAGAGCCAGATGTAGGCGAGCACGATCGGCATGAGCACGCCGATCAGCAGCACGTACCCGCGGCCGACCTTGAAGGAGGAGACGGCGTTGAGGTGCGCCGTGATGCGGCGGGCCGAGCCCAGTGCGCCGGTGACCAGGAGCACCGACAGGAGCGCCGCGCCCACGATGCCGAAGTTGTTGGCGAACGCGTCCATGGTGTCGAGCATCTGCAGGCCCGTGGTGGTGGAGAACAGGGCGAGGGAGACCACCCCGGACAGGCCGATCACGACGATCGTGGCCGTCCAGCGGCCCCAGCCGAGCTTGTCCTTCACGGCGGAGATGACGACCTCGAGGATCGAGATCAGCGAGGTGAAGCCGGCGACCACGAGCGAGCCGAAGAACAGCACGCCGATCAGGGCGCCGAGCGGGGCCTGCGAGATCAGGGTGGGGAAGGCGATGAACGCCAGGCCGATGCCGCTGCCGGCCACCTCGGACACGGACACGCCGGAGGCCTGCGCCATGAAGCCCAGGGCGGAGAACACGCCGATGCCGGCTAGGATCTCGAAGCCCGAGTTGGAGAAGCCGACGACCAGGCCGGAGCCGGTAAGGTTCGTCCGGCGGTTGAGGTAGGAGGCGTAGGTGATCATGATGCCGAAACCGACGGACAGCGAGAAGAAGATCTGGCCGTAGGCGGCGATCCAGACGCCGGGGTCAGCGAGCGCGGCCCAGTTCGGCGTGAACAGGGCGTCCAGGCCCTGGGCGGCGCCCGGCAGGGTGAGGGCGATGCCGACGAGGATCAGGAACATCACGATGAGCAGCGGGATGCCGACCATCGAGGCCAGGGCCACGCCCCGGCGCACGCCGAAGCCCATGATGAGCAGCGTGATCACCCAGACGGCGAGCATGGGCCAGAAGACGCCCGAGACGAAGTCGAAGGACGGGGACGGGTCGTCGGCGACCCGCAGGTAGTCGCCCATGAGGAAGGTCTCCGGGTCCTCGCCCCACCGCTGGTCCACGGAGAACCAGGTGTACATGATCGCCCAGCCGATGATCGCGGCGTAGTAGATCCCGATGACGACGCAGATGAGCACCTGCCACCAGCCGACGGTCTCGGTCCACCGGGACAGGCGCCGGAACGCCAGAGGCGCGGAGCCGCGGAAGCGGTGGCCGATCGCGTAGTCGAAGAACAGCAGCGGGATGCCCGCCGTGAGCAGCGCGATCAGGTAGGGGATGACGAACGCGCCACCGCCGTTCTCATAGGCGACGTAGGGGAAGCGCCAGATGTTGCCGAGGCCCACGGCGGAGCCGATGGCCGCCAGGATGAAGGCCCACCGGCCGGTGAACTCCTCCCGGGTGCGCTTCGGCGCCGTGGCGGGCGCGGAGACGGTGCTGGACATGCAGGACCTCCGAGGGTCGGGGAAACTCGAGTGTGACGGATGCCACAATAGTCGACGCGGGCCGTTACCGGACAGTCCGGTCCGGAATGCGGGCGTCAGGCGCGTGGCGCGGCGCCGGCTCAGCCGCCCGGGACGCAGTCCCCCGAGGGGACCGTGGCTGTCATCCCCGGGGCCGCGGCGACGACGGGGGCGATGGTGTCCGCCGTCAGGGCGTAGCCGACGGCGTCCGAGCCCGGGGCCCGGGCGAACACCAGACCGGCCAGGTTCCCGGCGGCGTCCACCACCGGGCCGCCCGAGTAGCCGTGGCGGATGTCCGCCGCGAGGGTGTAGACGTCCACCATGCTCGCGGCCCCGGTCAGGACGTCGCCGAGCGGCACCTCGCCGACAGCCTGCACGGTCGCGGGGGTGGAGGCGAACGGGCCGCCGTCGGGGTACCCCAGGACGGAGGCCGACGCGCCGCCCGTCAGCTCGGCCCCGACCGGCATGACGGGCAGGTCCGCGTCGTCGACCGCCAGGACGGCGAGGTCGTGCGCCGTGTCCAGGTGGACGATCCGCGCCGCGTGCACGCCGCGGGCGCGGTCCGTCACGGTGGGGGCGTCCACGCCGAGGACCACGTGCGCGTTCGTGAGCACGCGGTCCGGGGCCACGGCCACGCCCGAGCCGCTCTGCACCTGGTTGCACTGCGCGGCCGTCCCGGTCAGCCGGACGACGGCGGCCGACGCCGAGGAGGCGGCGGGAGTCGAGGGGGCGGCCGTCGACGTCGACGAGGCGGGGGCGGTCGTCGTGGCCGACGGCGCGGCGGACGTGGACGACGAGGCCGCGGCGGCGTCGTCGGGCTCCTCGGGGGTCGCCGCGGCGGACGTCGCGGGCGGGGCGGACGGGGAGGAGGCGGCCGAGGGCAGACCCGGCGTCGCGGCCGGGGCCGGAGCGGCGCGGACGCCGTCGTCGGTCTCCGGGACGGGGGCGGGCAGCTCGAGCTCCGGCAGCACGTCCAGGTCGGCGACGGCGGAACGCGAGCGGGCGGCCCAGGCCAGGAGCGAGTCGGGCATCACGGTGTCCAGCGCTGCGATCACCCGCGAGCGGGTCACCTCACGGGTGACCGCGGTGGAGCCGGAGGCCGCGATGGAGAACGCCACGAGCCAGAGGACGAGGGCGCCCGCGAGACCGGTGGCGAGCGCGCCGAGCAGGCGGTCGACGAGTCGCAGCGCCGGCAGGTTCACGCGCAACCGGATCGCCTCGCCGATGGCGGCGCCCACGTACTGGCCCGCCGCCACGAGCACGACGAGGGTGGCGATCAGCGCGGCCCACCGCCACTGCGGCGCGGTGACGAACTTCGCCACCTCAGGCAGGGCGTAGAACGCGATCGCGGCGCCGCCGACCAGGCCGACGAGGTTGCCCAGCACCACCCACAGGCCGCGACGGTGACCCTGGACCAGGAGCATCGCGAGCGCGACGATGAGCAGGACGTCCAGCCACGTCAGACCCAGCGGCATGGGCGACCTCCTTCGGATGTGACGGCACCGGCCACGCACGGGGACGGCCCGCGCACCCGGTGGAGGATCCAGGGTATCGGCCCGCACTGGGGTATGGGGCACAATGGACGCCAGTGAACCGGGCGGCTCCTCCGCCGCGGTGTGAGGAACTGGCCACAGAGAGGACACGCACACATGGATCTCGAGGTTCTGCGGAAGGCTCCGCTGTTCACCAACCTGGACGACGAGGTGTTCGCCATCCTCACCTCGGAGCTGACCGAGGTCGAGCTCTCCCGCGGCGCGTCCGCGTTCCACGAGGGCGACCAGGGCGATCAGCTGTACGTGATCATGTCCGGCAAGATCAAGCTCGGCCGCACCGCCTCGGACGGCCGCGAGAACCTCGTGGCCGTGCTCGGCCCCGGCGAGATCTTCGGCGAAATGGCCCTGTTCAACCCCGCCCCGCGCAACGCCACCGCCACCGCGGTGTCCGCCACGCGCCTGGCCGGTCTGCGCCACGAGAACCTGCGCCGCGCCATCGCCTCGTCGCCGGACGTGTCGGTCCAGCTGCTCCAGGCCCTGGCCCAGCGTCTGTCCAAGACCAACGAGTCCCTGGCGGACCTGGTGTTCTCGGACGTGCCGGGCCGCGTGGCCAAGGCGCTCCTGGACCTCGCGGACCGCTTCGGCCGCCCGGCCGCGGACGGCCTGCTGGTGGCGCACGACCTCACGCAGGAGGAACTCGCCCAGCTGGTGGGCGCGTCCCGCGAGACCGTGAACAAGGCCCTGGCCGAGTTCGTCCAGCGCGGCTGGATCCGCCTGGAGAACCGCGCCGTGGTCATCCTGGACCTGCAGCGTCTGCGCCAGCGTTCGCGCTGACGCTCCCCGCCCTGGAGCGGGCCACCCCGGTCAGTCCCGGGTGGCCCGCTCCACCCGCATCCGGGGGGTGCCGTCGTCGCCGGCCTCGGTGACCAGGTGGTATTCCGGCACGGGGCCACGCCGGGCACAGGGCGTGACGGAGAGCAGGAAGGCGGCGGCCGTCCGGTGCGCCGCGACCCGACGCACGATCACCTGCGTCAGCGGGGTCGCCACCTGGTCGAAGGGTGCCGTGCCCTCCGCCCCGGCGGGTCCGGGCAGCCGCAGCGGGCCGGCCAGCGCGCGACACGCGGGCACCCACGCCTGGAGTTCGGGACCGGGTTCCTCGGATGCCGGCGCGGACTGCACCGGTGGGGTCGTCGTGGCGAACACGGCCGTGTCGAAACGTCGGTGGACGTGGGGCGCGGAATGCCAGCGCATGACGGGGCGCAGCAGGTCGGCGCGCAGTCCGAGGCCGCGCGAGGCCAGCAGATGGGGCAGACTCTCCGAGCCCTCCTCGAGGGAGCTGCGGCCCCCGCCCCAGGTCTCGACGCGCGCCGTGGACACGACGTCCGTGTCGGAGCGACCGGCGAGGAGCACTCCGGCCTCGTCGTGGAGCTGACGGACGGCGGCCACCACGTGCTGCCGCGCACGCCGCCGATCCGTGGTCCCGAACGTGTGGGCCCACTGGGAGGGCTCGGGCCCGTACCACGGGCACAGGTCGGCGTCGGACTCGATGAGCGCGCCGCCGGGCAGACCCACGCGGCCGAGCGGGGTGCGTCCCGCGCGGTGACGGAGGAAGACCTCCGGGCCGTCGTCGCCGTCGCGTACGAGCACCACGGCCGACCCGGGCCGGGCCGGGCGCACCTGGCGGAAGCGCCGGTCCAGCCACTGGCGGGTGAGGTCCTCCTCCTGCTCCGGGACCGGCAGCAGCAGGCCGGCCGGATCAGCGGACACGGACGGTGATCTCCACCTCGACGGGAGCATCCATGGGCAGCACGGCCACGCCGACGGCGGAGCGCGCGTGGCGGCCGACCTCGCCGAAGATCTCGGCCAGCACGTCCGAGGCGCCGTTCACCACGCCGGGCTGACCGGTGAACGCGGGGTCGGAGGCCACGA
Organism: Micrococcus sp. PSi08; assembly: GCF_054960655.1. Classification (NCBI taxonomy): domain Bacteria; kingdom Bacillati; phylum Actinomycetota; class Actinomycetes; order Micrococcales; family Micrococcaceae; genus Micrococcus; species Micrococcus sp. PSi08. The sequence continues at coordinate 54,575 of NZ_JBHNYP010000008.1, forward strand.
AACCGACGACCTTGACGACCTGGGCGACCCGGTCCAGGTCGCCCAACAGCTCGTGCACCGCGGCCACCGCGTTCACGGCGCACACCCGCGCGAGCTCCTGGGCGCGTTCCGGGGTGACCTCCGCGCCCACCTTGCCAGTGGCGGGCAGGGCGCCGGCCACGAAGGGGAGCTGGCCGGAGGTCAGCACGAGGTCGCCGTCCCGCAGGGCCGGGACATAGGAGCCGACCGGCGCCGCGACGGCGGGTCGGTCGATGCCGAGCTCCGCGAGGCGGGCCGCGACTGCGCCGTCGCCCCAGGCGGGGGCCGAGGACTGCGCCGTCACGTTCACGCCGCCTTCGGACGCTTGAGGTAGGCCACGGGGTTGTTCCCCTCGGGGCCCGGGATCACCGTGACGAGCTCCCAGCCGTCCTCACCCCACTGGTCGAGGATCTGCTTGGTCGCGTGGATGAGGAGGGGGATCGTGGCGTACTCCCACTGCGTCTGCTGAGTCATGGGACCCACCCTAGCCACCGGCGCGGACCCCGGAAGAGGTCCCAGGTGCCCGCGCTACACTCGCGCCCATGGCCTCCCGCACGACCCGCTTCCCCGCGCCCTCGAGCGCCCCCGGCCGCCTCCTCGCCTTCGTGGGCCTGTCGGCGCTGGCTGGCCTGCTCGTGGCGGCCCTCCTGCTGCCCGTCGCGGGCCTGGCCGGTGTCGCCGCCGCGTCGGGTCGGGAGATGCTGGACGAGCTGCCGGACGAGCTGCCCGCGGAGCCGGTGTCCGTCCCGTCGCGCATCCTCTCGGAGGACGGTGAGGAGATCGCCGTCTTCTATGAGGAGAACCGCACCCCGGTCCCACTGGACAAGATCTCAAAGCACATGCAGCACGCGATCGTGGCCATCGAGGACGAGCGCTTCTACGATCACGACGGCGTGGACGCGCGCGGCCTCATTCGCGCGACCGTCAACAACGCCACCTCCGACTCCACGCAGGGCGCCTCCACCCTCACCCAGCAGTTCGTGAACAACATGCTGGTGAACGTGCAGCAGATCCGCGGCGACTCCCGCCTCACCCTCTCCGGCTCCAAGAACATCGCGGACAAGGTCAAGGAGATCAAGCTGGCCGTCGCCGTCGAGAAGCAGATGTCGAAGGACGAGATCCTCGAGGGCTACCTCAACATCGTGCTGTTCTCCGGCCGTGCCTACGGGGTCGAGGCTGCCTCGCAGTACGTGTTCGGCAAGTCCGCCGCCGACCTGGAGAGCTGGGAGGCCGCCACGCTGGCCGGCATGGTCCAGTCCCCCACCCGGTTCAACCCGGCCCGCAACCCGGAGGAGGCCACGGAGCGGCGCAACCTCGTGCTGAACGCGATGAAGGACAACGGCTACCTCTCCCAGGAGGAGTACGACCACGCCGTCGCCCAGCCGATGGAGGTGGTCATGGAGTCCCGCCCCTCGGGCTGCCTCTACGCCAAGTTCGGCACCTACTTCTGCGACTACGTGGAGCGGCAGATCCTCGCCGACCCCACGTTCGGCCCGGACGTCCAGTCCCGCCAGGCCCTGCTGGACCGCGGCGGACTCACCATCCGCACAACGATCGACTCGACGCTCCAGAAGGAGACCGAGAAGAACCTGCGCGCCTCGGTGCCCAACAACGAGTCGCTGGGCGCCGGCCACGCGCTCACCTCGGTGGAGGCCGGCACCGGCAACATCCGCACCATGGCCCAGAACACCGAGTACGCCATCCAGGACGAGCTCGGCCACACCTCGCTGAACTTCAACGTGGACAAGCAGTGGGGTGGCGGCCAGGGCTTCCAGGCCGGCTCCACGCTCAAGCCCTTCGTGGCACTGACGTGGCTGCGCAACGGCAACCGCCTGGTCGACTCCGTGGACGCCTCCCGGAACGTCTACCCCACGGGCACGCGGTTCGCTGCCTCGTGCCGCCCGGGCGGCTACACCACGATCGGCGGCACCTGGCAGTTCAAGAACGTGATCCCGGGCATGCTGCGGCAGGTGCGCGTGGACGAGGGCCTCTTCTGGTCGGTGAACACCCCGACCGTCGCCACCGCGTACCAGCTGGACCTGTGCGACATCACGAGCCTCACCACCCAGCTGGGCATCACCCGCGCCCTGGACAGCTCCCCGCTGCAGCCGGACGACCCGTCCTTCCTGCTCGGCAAGGACTCGGTGGCCCCGCTGTCCTTGGCCGGCGCGTACGCCGCCATCGCCGCGAACGGCCTGTACTGCGAGCCGCGCGCCATCCTGGAGGTCACGGACACCGTCGGCAACCAGTACGACGTCGCCGACCCTCAGTGCGACCAGGTCATCGACCCGGACCACGTCCGGGAGCTGATGCCGGTCCTGCGCCACATCGCCGGCTTCAACATCGCCGAGGAGGGCGCCGGCTACGAGTTCGGCGGCAAGACGGGCACGAACGACAACGTGTCCTCCACGTGGTTCGTCGGATTCACCAGCAAGCTGGCCACCGCCGTGTGGACCGGCCGCTACAACAACCTGAAGTCCATGACGGGCGAGACCGTCAACGGCGAGGTCCGCAACCCGTTCTACTCGACCTCCATCAACGGCCCGTCCTGGCTCGAGTACAACCAGTTGGCCAAGGAGAAGTTCCCGCCGGGTGAACTGCCCGAGTGGGACGGCCCGCAGTCGGAGGACCCGGGCGAGGCCGGCGAGCACCCGGACGGACGCCAGTTCCACATCGACGACCTGGACCGAGGCGGGCCGTTGCCCGAGGCGGTCCCGGGCTTCTGACCGCGATGCCCCCCGCCGCCTCCCCCACCCGCCGCATGCTCCGTTCCGCAGCGCCTGCCGCCGTCGGGATGGCCGCGACGGCGGGCCTCGGCCTGGCCTGGGGCCTCGCCGAGGCTGAGGCCCGGACGGTGCGCACGCACCGACTGGCCGTGCTGCCGGCCGGGTCGGCGCCGTTGCGGGTGCTGCACCTCTCGGACATCCACCTGCTGCCCCGGCACCGGGCCAAGCGGGCGTGGCTGCGCGGGCTGGATGCACTCGAGCCTGACCTCGTGGTCAACACGGGAGACAACGTGTCCGCCGCGGCGTCGGTGCCGCTCGTGCTCGACGCGCTCGGGCCGCTGCTGGCGCGGCCCGGCGTGTTCGTGCCCGGCTCCAACGACTACTACGCGCCCAAGGCGGCCAACCCCCTGCGGTACTTCGCGGGCCCCTCGCGCATGGACGAGGACCGGCCCCGGCTTTCCTCCGACGTCCTGTTCGGCGCGTTCCGCGCCGCCGGCTGGGCCGACCTGACGAACCGGGGCGCCGCCCTGGCCGTGCCGACCCGCGCCGGGACCACGCTCGAGGTCCTCGCCGCCGGCACCGACGACCCGCACCTCGGTCTGGACGCCTGGGCCGGCTTCCCCGGCGCCGCACCCGACGAGAACGCCGGGCGGCCCGGTGACGACGGGCGGTTCCGGCTGGGCGTCACCCACGCCCCGTACCGCCGCGTGCTGGACGCCATGACCGCCGACGGCGCCGACCTGCTGCTCGCCGGCCACACCCACGGCGGGCAGGTGTGCGTGCCGTTCCTCGGGGCACTCGTCACCAACTGCGACCTGCCCCGCCGCCAGGCCTCCGGGGTCTCGACGTGGACGGCCGCGGGGCGGACCGTCCCCCTCGAGGTGTCGGCCGGCCTGGGGACCGCGCCGTCCGCGCCCGTGCGGTTCGCGTGCCGGCCCGAGGCCGTGGTGCTGGACCTGGTCCCACGGGGCTGAGCCGCCTGTCCCGTCCGAGGCCGCGGGTACAGTGGGGCCCCGTGACCCGCGCCACCTCTCCCGCCGCCTCGTCCCTGCGTGACGCCCTGGGCGGGATCGCACCGTACCTCGAGGGCGTGCGGGCGCGCTGGGTGCTCGGGCTCGCCTCGGCCATGGCGGCGGGTCTCGTGGCCCTGGCCATCCCGCAGGTCATCCACCTGCTCGTGGACACCGTGTTCACGGAGACCGTGCTCGCCCGGCCCTCCTCCCCCGACTCCCGCGCAGACGTGTGGCGGGCCGCCGGCCTGCTCACCGTGCTCGGCCTCGCCGAGGCCGCGTTCATCGGCCTGCGCCGGTACTTCATCCTCCCGCCGGCCGCCGGGGTGGAGAACCGGGCGCGCATCGCCCTGTTCGAACGGCTCCAGCGCCTGCCGGTGGCGTTCCATGACGCGTGGCCCTCGGGGCAGCTGCTCTCCCGGGCCCAGGGCGACCTCTCGCTGTTGCGGCGGTGGATCGCGTTCGGCTCGGTCATGCTCGTGGTGGACGTGGTGACCATCACCGTCGGCCTCGTCCTGCTGTTCCTGCTGTCCTGGCAGCTGGCCCTGCTCTACCTCGCCGCGGCCGTGCCGATCATGTGGGCGTCGTTCGGGTTCCGCAACGACTTCCGCGCCGCGTCCCGGCTCTCCCAGGACCAGGCCGGGGACCTCACCACGTCCGTCGAGGAGTCGGTGCACGGCATCCGCGTCCTCAAGGCGTTCGGCCGCGGCGCGCACGCCCTCGACGGCTTCCGCGGGCGCGCCCGCACGCTGCAGGGCACCGAGGTGCACAAGGCGTCCGTGCTGGCCCGGTTCATCGCCCTGATCGTGGCCCTGCCGGAGACGGTGCTGGGCCTGGGCCTCGCCCTGGGCCTGTGGCTCGTGGCGACCGGGGAGCTGACGGTGGGCGCGCTCGCCGCCTACTTCGCCACCGCGGCCGTGCTGGCCGGCCCGGTCGAGTCCGTGGGCCAGCTGATGGGCATGACGCTCTCGGCCCGCACGGCGATCGACCGCCACGTGGACGTGCTCGCCACGCCCGTGGACATCGCCTCGCCCACCGGGGAGGCCGCCGTCGTGCCCCCGGCCACCGGCGCGCTCGCGTTCCACGGGGTGCGCTTCCGCTGGCCGGACGCGGACCCGGAGCGCGGGGAGCGCGACCTGCTCGACGGCGTCGACCTCGAGCTGGTGCCCGGCGAGACGATGGCCCTGGTCGGCGCGACCGGCGCCGGCAAGTCGACGCTGTTGCAGCTGGTCCCCCGGCTGCTCGACGTCACGGCGGGCTCCGTCTGCGTGGACGGGGTGGACGTGCGCCGGATGCCGCTCGGGGAGCTGCGCCGGCGGGTGTCCGTGGCGTTCGAGGACGCCACGCTGTTCTCCGCGACCATCCGGCAGAACGTGCTGCTCGGCGCCCCGGCGGACGTGCTCGCGGACGGCCTCCACTCCCCCGCGGCGGACGCCCTGCTCGACCTCGCGCTCGAGACCGCGCAGGCGGGCTTCGTGGCGGACCTGGCGGACGGCGTCGAGACCGAGATCGGCGAGGAGGGCCTCAGCCTCTCCGGCGGACAGCGCCAGCGGATCGCCCTCGCCCGCGCGATCGCGGCGCGCCCGGACGTGCTCGTGCTGGACGACCCCCTCTCCGCCCTCGACGTGCGCACCGAGGAGACCGTGACCGCGCGCCTGCGCGAGGTCCTCGACGGGACGACCACCCTGATCGTGGCGCATCGTCCCTCCACCGTGGCCCTGGCGGACCGGGTCGCGGTGCTGGCGGACGGGCGGATCGAGGACGTGGGGACGCACCCCGAACTGCTGGCCCGCAGCGCCGTGTACCGGCACATCATCTCGAGCCGACCGGAGGAGCAGGCATGAGCGCCGCCGACGTGAGCCGCGTGCGCGGCGTGGGGGCCGAAGAGGACCTCGACTACACCCGCGCGGAGCGCCGCCACATCCGGCGCCGGTCCTTCCGGCTGCTCGGCGAGCTCGCGCGGCCGGTCCGGGGGACGCTGCTGGTCACCGTGGTCTTCGTGCTCGTGTCCAACGCGGCGCGGGCGGCCGGGCCGCTGATCATCGCCTGGGCGATCGACGCGGAGCTGCCGCGCGTCGTCGAGGCCGTGCGGGCCGGCGAGTCCGTCTGGCCCATCCTCGTCCCCGTGGGCGGGGCGTACGTGGCGGCGGCCCTCGTCTCCGGGGGCCTGCTGGGGGCGTACACGTGGCTCACCGCGCGGGCCAGCCAGGCCATGCTGCTCAGCCTGCGGCTGCGCGTGTTCCGGCACACGCAGCGGCTGAGCCTCGGGTTCCACGAGCGGTACACGTCCGGGCGGGTGATCTCGCGGCAGACCTCGGACCTGGAGGCGCTGCGGGAGCTGCTGGACCAGGGCGTGTCCTCGCTCGTGTCCGGGCTGATGTTCATGTCGTTCACCGCGGCGTCCATCCTGCTGCTGGACCCGCCGTCGTTCCTCGTGCTGCTGGGCGCGGCCGTGCCGGTGGCGATCGTGACGCGCTGGTACCAGGTGCGGTCCGAGGAGGCGTACCGGCGGTCGCGGGTGTCCTCGGCACGGTCGATCGTGCACTTCGTGGAGACCATGACCGGCATCCGCGCGGTCCAGGCCTTCCGGCGGGAACGGGACAACGACGCGCGGTACCGCGACTTGGCCACGGCCTACCGGGACGACATGGTGGCCACGCTCAACCTGTTCGGCATCCTGCAGCCGGTGCTCGTGGCGACGGGCAACCTCACGGTAGCGGCGCTGCTCGTGACCGGGGGCCTGCGCGTGCTCGACGGCGACCTCGAGGTGGGGGTGCTCGTGGCGCTCCTGCTGGCCGGACGGCGCGTGTTCCAGCCCATGGAGATGGTGGCGATGTTCTACTCGTCGCTGCAGTCCGCGACGGCGGCGCTCGAGAAGGTCTCCGGCCTGCTCGAGGAGGAGCCCACCGTGGTGGAGGCCGCCGAGCCCACGCCGCTGCCCGGGGCCGACGCTCCGGGGACGGGCGTGGCGTCCGGGCGGGTGGAGTTCCGGGACGCGGTGTTCAGCTACGGACCGGACCGGGTGGTGCTGCCGGAGTTCGACCTCGTGATCCCGGCCGGGCAGACCGTGGCCGTGGTGGGCCAGACGGGTGCGGGCAAGTCGACGCTGGCCAAGCTCATCGCCCGGTTCTACGACGTCTCTGCCGGCTCGCTGACGCTGGACGGGGTGGAGCTGCGCGAGCTCAGCCAGGCGGATCTGCGGCGCAACGTGGTGATGGTGACCCAGGAGGCGTTCCTGTTCTCCGGGTCGATCGCGGAGAACATCGCCCTCGGCCGGCCCGACGCCACCGAGGCCGAGATCCAGGCGGCCGCCCGGGCGGTGGGGGCGCACGACTTCATCCTGGGGCTGCCCGAGGGCTACGCGACCGACGTCGCCAAGCGCGGCGGGCGGCTGAGCGCGGGACAGCGGCAGCTCGTGTCGTTCGCGCGGGCGTTCCTCGCGGACCCCGCCGTGCTGATCCTGGACGAGGCGACGTCGTCGCTGGACCTGCCGAGCGAGCGTCTCGTGCAGGCCGGGCTGGAGCGGCTGTTGGGGAACCGGACGGCACTGATCATCGCCCACCGGCTCAGCACCGTCGAGACCGCCGACCGGGTGCTCGTGATGCACGACGGCCGGATCGTCGAGGACGGCAGCCCCGCCGAGCTGGTGGCGGCCGACGGCCGGTTCGCGGCGCTACACCGGGCCTGGGAGGACTCGCTCGCCTGATGGGCCCCGGGCCGGGCACTTTCGAACGTGAGAGAGGGCCTATCCCACGTTCGAAAGTGCCCATTCGCCCGATTTCACGTTCGAAAGTCCTGCGGCGGGGGCGGGAGCGGAGATGGTGGAGGTCGCCCGCGCGGCCCGGTCGTGGCGGACGACGGCGGCCACCACGGTCCGGAAGTCCTCGGCCAGGTCGGCGCCCATCACCGTGATGGACAGGTGGCCGGCCTCCTGCCAGAGACGGTCCCGCCGTGCGTCGCGTCGCTGCTGCTCCGGCGTGCGATGGTGGCCGCCGTCGTAGTGGAGGGCCACGCGGGACCGTTCAACCACCATGTCCGCGTCGGTCCGCTCCCCCTCCGGTGAGACCAGCTGCGCCTGCAGGCGCGGCTCGGGGAGGCCGGCGTCGAGGAGCGCCAGCCGCAGTCGCGTCTCCGGAGGCGAGTCCGCCCCCACCCGGATCAGCGCCAGCGCGGCCCGAGCCACCCGCACGCCCTTGAACCGGCCCGCCCGCTCCAGCGCCGCGGAGAGCCGCGACGCCGTCGTACGCGGCGGGAGTCGGGACCCGTCCACCCACGGACGGTTCACGAGCGCGTCCCCCGCGACGACGGCGTCCGCCATCTGATCCGGCCGCAGCAGGGAGCAGAGGTCCACCCACGTCCGCTCGAGCGAGGTGACCGGGACCCCGTGCACCTCCACGCGGTCCTCGGCCGGCACCGTGCGTCCGTGGCAGGCGACGCCCGCGCGCCCCGTCCGACCCGTGCGGTGCGGCCGGCTCACGTGCACCCGTGTGTCCTCCTCGGCCCACCACGGCAGGACGAGCCCGTGCAGCCGCGCCGCCGTCAGATGCGAGGCGACCCCACGGGTCAGAGCCACCACGACAGCGGCCTCCTCCGGCGGCAGGGCCGCCACGGGGCGGGGGTATCCGAGCGCGGCCCACGACCCCGGCACGTCGACGACCGCGCGGTGTGCCCCGTGGGTGACCTGGCGCAGGTCGAGGCTGCGCAGCCGGTCGGAGGAGAGGGAGAGGCGGTCCAGGGCTTCGCGCCGGGTGAAGACGCGGCCGGCGAGGGCTGGCGGAAGGGGTGCGGGGCGGCGTGGCATGCGGTCAGGATGCGGGCGCCGTCGTCGTGGGCGGGCGTCCGACCCCCTCCTGTGCGGGGCCGGGCCCCTGTGCAGGAGCCGCCCCGCCCCGCCCCGGACTTTCGAACGTGAAATCGGGCGAATGGGGACTTTCGAACGTGAGAGAGGGCCTATCTCACGTTCGAAAGTGCGGGTCAGGCGTCGAAGGGGCGGCCCGTGAGGCGCTCGTACGCCTCCACGTAGCGGTCGCGGGTCTTGGCCACGACGTCGGCGGGCAGCGCCGGCGGGGCCTCCCCGCTGGTCTTGTCCCAGCCGGAGTCGGGGCCCGTGAGCCAGTCGCGGACGAACTGCTTGTCGAAGCTCGCCTGGGGGCGGCCGGGCTCGTAGTCCTCGGCGTCCCAGAACCGGGAGGAGTCCGGGGTGAGGACCTCGTCGCCCAGCACCACCTGGCCGGTGGCCGGGTCCACACCGAACTCGACCTTCGTGTCCGCCAGGATGATGCCGGCCTCGCGGGCGATCGCCTCGGCGCGGGCGTACAGGTCCAGGGTGAGGAACCGCAGGCGCTCGGCGGCCTCGGTGCCCACGCGCTCGACCATCTGCTCGAACGTGATGTTCTCGTCGTGCTCGCCGACCTCGGCCTTCGCGGACGGCGTGAAGATCGGCGGGTCGACCCGCGAGCCGTCCACGAGCCCGGCGGGCAGCGGCAGGCCGGCCACCGTGCCCGACGCGCGGTACTCGGCCAGGCCGGACCCTGTCAGGTAGCCGCGGGCGATGCACTCCACGGGGAACATGTCCAGGCGCTTGACGACCATCGCCCGCCCGGCCACGGCCGCGGGCACGTCCGTGCCCACCACATGGTGCTCGACCGGCTCGGCGTGGGCCCCGTTGTAGCCCTCGGCCAGCTTCTCGAACCACCACAGGGTCAGCCGGGTGAGGATGGTGCCCTTGTCCGGGATCGGCGGCTCCAGCACGTGGTCGTAGGCGCTGATCCGGTCGGAGGCCACCACGAGCAGCGTCGCGGACCGTCCCGGCTCGGCGTCGGCGGGCTCGTACAGGTCCCGCACCTTGCCCGAGTAGACGTGCCGCCAGCCCGGCAGCCAGAGGGCCTCGGCCCCCGTGAACCCCACGCGCTCCCCGCTCACTTCGCTCCCCCCGTCCCGGGCACGGTGATCTCGCCGCGCTCGGCCTTGAGTCCGATGTCCGTGCGCCACTGGGCCCCGTCGAACCGGATCCGCTCGACGCCCGCGTAGGCGCGCTCACGCGCCTGGGCCAGGTCCGCCCCGCGCCCGACGACGGCCAGCACCCGGCCGCCCGCCGTCACCACGTCCTCACCGGACGCCGCGGTGCCGGCGTGGATCACGTGCACGCCCTCGAGGGCGGCCGCGTCGGCCAGCCCGGTGATCACGTCGCCCGTCGAGGAGGAGGCCGGGTAGCCGGCCGAGGCCATGACCACGTCCACGGCGACGTCGTCGCTCCACTCGAGCCGACGGTCCGCGCCGAGCCGGCCGGCCGCGGCGTCGGCGAGCAGCCCGCCCAGGGGTGTCTCGAGGCGGGCGAGCACGGCCTGGGTCTCGGGGTCGCCGAAGCGCACGTTGAACTCGATGACCTCCACGCCCTTGGCGGTCACGGCCAGGCCACAGAACAACACGCCCGTGAACGGGGTGCCGCGGCGGGCCATCTCGGCGAGCACGGGGCGGGCCACCCGGTCCATGACCTCGTCCGTGAAGCCCTCGGGCAGCCACGGCAGCGGCGTGTACGCGCCCATGCCGCCGGTGTTGGGGCCGGCGTCGCCGTCGTGGATGCGCTTGAAGTCCTGCGCGGGGGTGAGGGCGACGGCGTCCTCGCCGTCGCAGATCACGAAGAGGGATACCTCGGGGCCGTCCAGGAAGTCCTCGATCACCACGGTGCCGCCGGCGGCGAAGCAGGCCTCGGCGTGGGCGAGGGCCTCGGCGCGGTCGGAGGTGACCACGACGCCCTTGCCCGCGGCCAGGCCGTCGTCCTTGACGACGTGCGGGGCGCCGAACTCATCGAGGGCGGCGGCGGCCTCCGCGGCGGTGGTGCACACGCGGGAGCCGGCGGTGGGCACGCCCGCGGCGGCCATGACCTCCTTGGCGAAGGCCTTGGACGCCTCGAGCTGCGCGGCCGCCTGCGAGGGGCCGAACACGGCGAACCCGGCCTCGCGCAGGGCGTCGGAGACGCCGGCGGCCAGCGGGGCCTCGGGACCGACGACGACGAGGTCGGCCCCCAGCTCGCGCGCGAGCTCCACGACGGCGGCCGGGTCGGTGGCCTCGACGGCGTGGAGGGTGGCCAGGTCGGCCATGCCGGCGTTGCCGGGCGCCGCGTGGAGGGCGCTGACCTGCGGATCACGGGAGAGGGCGGTGAGCAGCGCGTGTTCGCGGCCGCCGTTGCCGAGCACAAGGGTCTTCACGAGCCTCAAGCCTACGCGGTGGCCCTGGCCCGGTCCGGCCCGTGGCCCCTACGGTGGAGCGCATGACGATGCCTCCCCTCCACCACGGTCAGCCCGGCGACGACCGTGATCCCCGTGACCCCCGCCACCGGCCCGGTGCGGGGCTGGGACCCGGGCTGCGAACGGCCTGGACGTTCGTCGGCGTGATGTTCACGTGCGCCCTGATCGTCTTCTGGACGCTGCGGGGGCTGGGCGTCCAGCGCGGCGACCTCAGCCTGCCCGCCGCGCTCGGCGTGCTGGCGCTGGCCGCCGTCGCCGCGGCGGTGATCACCCGGTACGTGCGGCGCCGCTGAGCAGGACCGGGTCCGCGGGGGTCGGCCGCCCCGGCCTGTCGGTCAGCGGATGATGCGCCGTCGCCGGGCCTCGTCGACGGCGCGGGTGCGGTTGTCCACGCCGAGCTTCTGGAAGATGTGCACCAGGTGCGTCTTCACGGTGGCCTCGGAAATGAACAGCTCCTTCGCGGCCACCTTGTTCGTGGCGCCCCGCGCGATCAGCTCGAGCAGCTCGATCTCCCGCTCGGACAGCACCTCGGAGCCGCCGGACATGCGCCCCATCAGCGTGGCCGCGACCTGCGGGGCCAGCGCCTTGTGCCCCGCCGCCGCCTGCCGCACCGCCGAGGCGATCTCCTCGCTCGGGGCATCCTTGAGCAGGTAGCCGGCGGCGCCCGCGTTCACGGCCGCGAGGATGTCCGCCTCCGTGTCGAAGGTCGTCAGGATGAGCACCTGCACCCCCGGCCACCGCTCCCGCACCGCGCGGGTGGCGGTCACGCCGTCCATGCCCGCGCCCATCTGCAGGTCCATGAGCACGACGTCCACCGCGGGCTCGCCCGCCTCCAGGACGCCGATCGCCTCCGCCCCGTCGGCGGCCTCGGCCACCACGGTCAGGTCCGGGTGCGCTTCGACAACGGCCCGCACCCCCGCCCGCACCACGGGGTGGTCGTCCACCAGCATCACGCACACGTTCATGCGGTCTCCTCGCTCTCGGTCTCCTCGGGATCCGCGCCCCGGCCGGCCCCGGCGGCGACCAGCGGCACCCGCAGCGCCACCACGGTGCCCTCGCCAGGGGCCGACTCGACGGTGGCCTCGCCGCCCACCGCCGCGAGGCGCTCGCGCACGCTCGCCAGTCCCACGCCGGTCCCCGCCCCCGGGTCGGCGCCGGAGGCTCCGGCCCGGGCGTGGGCCGCGACGACGGCCGGGTCGAACCCCGCGCCGTCGTCGGCCACGTCCACCGTCAGCTCGTCGCCGAGGTAGCCCAGCGTGACGCGGGCGCGGCGGGCGCCCGCGTGGGCGCCGACGTTCGCCAGGGACGCCTGCACGGCCCGCAGCACGGCGGTCTCCACGGCCTCGGCGACCGCGACCGGCTCGCCCACGACCTCGACGTCCGCGGCCACGGGCGTCCCGGCGGCGGCCTGCCGGTCGGCGAACCCGGTGACCGCGCGCTCGAGCGCCTCGACGAGGGACGGCGCCCCGGTGCCGCGCAGGTCGCGGACGAAGCGGCGGGACTCGGCGAGGTTCTCGGCGGCCGTGGCGCGCACGGTCTCCATGCGCTGCCGGGCCAGGGCAGGGTCGGCGGCGTCGAGCGCGTCCTGGGCCGCGCGTGAGACCAGCACGATCGAGGCCAGCCCCTGGGTGAGGGTGTCGTGGATCTCGCGGGCGAGCCGCTCCCGCTCGGCGCTCACCCCCGCCCGGTGCTCCGTGCGCGCGAGCTCCGCCTGCGCAGCGCGCAGCTGCTCGGCCACGGCCCGCTGGCGCTCGGACTCGGCGTGCAGGGCGCGGTACGCCCCGGAGAGCACCACGGCCACGGCGGCGCCCACCAGCGGGCCGATCACGGCCGGCACCCGCACGCCGCCGGCGCCCGCCGCCATCCCGGCCACCACGACGGCGGCCATCGCCACCACCAGCGCGGGCCCGACCACGTGGCGCACCCACGCCTGCCGGGCCACCCGGTCGACCACGTGCAGGACGACGAAGAAGAGGGGGAAGGCGACCCACGCGAAGTCGCCGTGGTGGCCCACGAGCAGGCCCCACAGCAGCAGCACCAGGGCCAGCCAGGCGACCGCCGGACCGCGGCCGACGTCGTCGCCCCGGGCCCACCGGCGCCGCTCCAGCACGGTCCCGGCCAGGTAGACGCCCGCCAGCGCGGCGGTCAGCAGCACCAGGGTGGTGGCCGGGAACGGACCGGACGCGTCCGGGGACCGGTCCGCGAGCGCGCGCGCCAGCCCCACGGTGAGCAGTGCGGCGAACGTGACGTGCAGGGCCACGCGCAGGCCGGCGAGCACGGCGGTGGTGCCGGTCTCGGTGGGCGCGGGGGGCACGGCGGCGCGGGGGGCGACGGACATGGCTCCACCCTAGGGCGCGCCCCGGACGCGACAACGGCCCGATGCCCCGGGGTCGCGCCGCTGCGCCGCCGGGATCAACCATTCGGTTGACCGGGTCCAGCCGCCGCGGGCGATGTGGCGACCCCTCCCCGCGCGAGACCGTGGAGGCAACCTCAGGACAGACCTCGTCAGGAAAGGACGCGCCCCGTGTTCCTCGCACTCCGCGACCTCCGCTTCGCCACCGGACGGTTCGCTCTCATGGGCTCCGTGGTGGCCCTCATCAGCCTGCTGCTCGTCATGCTCTCCGGCCTCACGGCCGGCCTGGGCGGGCAGAACACCGCCGCGATCGACCGCCTCGGCGAGCAGGGCGTGCAGCGTCTGGTCTTCGGCGGCGCGGCGGGCCAGGAGCCCACCGCGTCGTTCACCCAGTCCGAGTTCACCGTGGCCCAGCGCGACGCGTGGGCGGCCACGGACGGCGTGGCCTCCGTCGAGCCGCTCGGTGTGAGCCAGGGCCGGGCCATCGGCCTCGAGCACCCCGTGGACACGGACCCGCAGGGCCGCGCGGACGTGTCCGGCGAGCCCACCACCGGCGTGGCCACCACCGCGTTCATCGGTCTCACCCCGGGCGGCTCCGACGCGCCGGCCGGCGTCGAGCCCGGGCAGATCGTGCTCAGCCAGGACGTGGCCGACTCCCTCCACGCGCAGGAGGGTGACGCCGTCGCGGTCTCCGGCTTCGTCTACACCGTGGCCGACGTCGTGCCGACCGAGTACTACTCCCACTCCCCCGTGACGTGGCTGGCGCTCGAGGACTGGAACGCCATCTCGCACACCGCCGACGACGCGGTGCTCGGCACCGCCGGCCTGGTGCGCTTCGACGCCGGCGCCGACGTCGACGCCGTGGCCGCCGCCGGCGACGACGCCGCGGGCACCGTCGCCGAGACCGTGAAGGGCTCCTACGCCGCCCTGCCCAGCTACCGGTCCGAGAACGGCTCCCTGATGACCATGCAGGGCTTCCTGTACGGCATCTCGGCGCTCGTGGTGATCGCGTTCCTGTCCATCTGGACGGTGCAGCGCACCCGCGACATCGCGGTGCTCAAGGCCCTCGGCGGCTCGAACGGCTGGGTGCTGAAGGACTCGCTCGCGCAGGCCGCGTTCGTGCTCGTCGGCGGCGTGGCCGTGGGCACCGGGCTGGCCACCGTGATCGGCGCGTTCGCGGGGCGGGCCGTCCCGTTCGAGCTCTCGTGGGCCACCACCGCGGTGCCCGCCGCCGGGGTCCTCGTGCTCGGCATGCTCGCCGCCGTCGTGGCGGTCTACCGCGTCACCCGGATCGACCCGCTGGTCGCCCTCGGCGGCAACTGACCGCCCCGACGACGGCGCCGCCCGGCGCCGTCGTCCCCCTCGGCTCCGCCTCGCCCCCGCTTGGAGAAAGGACCTCCCCATGACCACCCTCACCGCCCCGCAGGCCGACCTCGACGCCCTCCGCACCCCGGCCGCCGCGGCCGCCCACCGCGTCGCCGGCGAGCGCCCTGTCGCCGCGTCCGACGCCACCCCCGCGCTGTCCGTGCGCGACCTCGTCCTGGAGTACCCGGACGGCGAGCGCGGCGTGCTGCGCGCCCTGGACGAGGTGAGCCTGGACCTGCTCCCCGGCACCTTCACCGCGATGGTCGGCCCGTCCGGCTCGGGCAAGTCCTCCCTGCTGGCGGTGGCCGCGGGCCTCGTGACGCCCACCTCCGGCAGCGTGTCCGTGGCCGGTCGCGAGATGGCCGGGCTGTCCCGGAAGGAGCGCACCGCGCTGCGCGGCCAGGAGATCGGCATGATCTTCCAG
The DNA here is from genome assembly GCF_054960655.1 of Micrococcus sp. PSi08. Classification (NCBI taxonomy): domain Bacteria; kingdom Bacillati; phylum Actinomycetota; class Actinomycetes; order Micrococcales; family Micrococcaceae; genus Micrococcus; species Micrococcus sp. PSi08. Next base: position 69,718 of record NZ_JBHNYP010000008.1, read on the forward strand.
CAGCCGAACCTCATCCCGTCCCTCACCGCGGCCGAGCAGCTCGAGCTGACCGTGCACCTGGACCGCGACGCCACCCGCGCCGACCGCAGGGCCGCCAAGGCCCGGGCCCTGGAGCTGCTCGAGCGTGTGGATCTGGCCGACCAGGCCGGCAAGCGCCCGCACCAGCTCTCGGGCGGCCAGCGGCAGCGCGTGAACATCGTGCGCGCGCTCATGGCCTCCCCGACGCTGCTGCTCGTGGACGAGCCCACCTCCGCGCTGGACCGCGAGCGCTCGGCCGCCGTCGTGGACCTGCTGGGCACGCTGACCCGCGAGGAGCAGGTGGCGACGCTCATGGTCACGCACGACCACGAGTTCCTCTCCGCCACGGACCGCACCCTGACCATGGTGGACGGGCGGCTCTCCGCGGAGTGAGCCGGTGATGCCGCCGTCCCCGACCCGGCCCACCGGCCCGGACGCCCGGCGCGTCCGGGGCCCTCGCTACCCTGGACCGCATGACCCACGCCACCGTCGCCCCCGCGGGCGAGACCTTCGCCCTGTCCGACGCCGTCGAGCTCGTGGAGACCGTCCGCAACGGCTTCGTCGAGTCCCGGACGGCGGGCGCCGCCGTCGTGACCGGCCCGGACGGGCGGGTGCTGGCCGGGCTCGGCCCCGCGGACGCGCTGATCTACCCGCGCTCCACGCTGAAGCCGTTCCAGGCCGTCGCGTCGCTGCGCCACGGGGCGGCGCTGGAGGGCGAGGCCCTGTCCATCGCGTGCGGCTCGCACCGGGGCACGCTCCGGCACCAGGCGCTGGCCGAGCGCATGCTCGCGGACGCCGGCCTCGACGCGTCCGCCCTGCAGTGCCCGCCGGCCTGGCCCGCGGACACCTCCGAGGTGGTCGCCCAGGTCCGCCGCGACGGCGAGGCCGCCGCCGCGACCCCGCTGGCCTTCAACTGCTCCGGCAAGCACGCCGGCTTCCTCGCGGCCTGCGCGGCGTCCGGGCACGACGTCGCCACGTACCTCGACCCGGCGCACCCGCTGCAGCGCGAGGTGGACGCGGTGATCGCCGAGTACTGCGGCGAGCCGGTGGCCCACACCGGTGTGGACGGCTGCGGCGCCCCGGCCGCCGTCATCTCGCTGGCGGGCCTGGCCCGCGGCATCGGGCGGGTCGCCGCGGCGCCCGGCCGCGCCGACGCGGATCCGCACGCGGCCGCCGTCGCCACGGCGATGCTCGAGCACCCGTGGGCCGTCCACGGGGAGACGAGCTCCAACACCGTGGTGATGCGCGAGCTCGGCCTGCTCGCCAAGGTGGGCGCGGACGGCGTCCTCGTCATGGCCGCGCCGGACGGCACGGCCGTGGCCGTCAAGGCGCTCGACGGCGGCACGCGGGCCGGCGACCTGGTCGCGCTCGCGCTGCTGGCCCGGTTCGCCCCGGACCACGTGGACCGGGCGACGCTGCCGGGCGTGCTGGCCGCCGTCGTGCCCCCGGTGCTCGGCCGGGGCGAGCCGGTCGGCGAGATCCGCCTGGCCGCGCCGGTGCGGGACCTCGTGGGGGACGTCCTGCCGGCCTTCGAGGCGCGGGCGTGACCACCGGCTCCGTCCCGCGCCGCCGGGTGCCTGTCGTCGAGGGCCACGCGGCGCTGCTGGCGTGGGCACGCGCCCACGCGGAGGACCCCGCGGCGGCCGCCGCGTTGCCGCGCTCCACGCGGGCGACGGCAGTGCGCTTCGCGCTCGAGGAGCTGGCGACCCGCGTGCCCGGGAACTCGGTGGAGGTGCGCGTGCCGCCCTTCGGCGTCGCCCAGTGCCTCCCCGGGCCCCGGCACACCCGCGGCACCCCGCCGAACGTCGTGGAGATGGACGCCGTGACATGGCTGTCCCTGGCGACGGGACTGACGTCCTGGGAAGAGGCGACGGCGGCCGGCGGCGTGCGCGCCTCGGGCGTGCGGGCCGACCTCGGCGCGCACCTGCCGCTCGTGCGGCCGTGAGCGAGAGGTGTCCGGCAGTCCTCTCGGCGACACCGACCGTTCGAACGTCGGCACCGTTCCTCGTCGCGGGATGCAGCTCTGCCGATCCCGCCGCGGGCACGCGCGACTGGCCCCAGCGGCCGACTCGATAGACTGGCGCGCATGACCTCCGCCCCCGAGCCGACCCCCGATCAGCGCGCCTACACCGTCCGTCGCGCCCCGCGGCTGACCGCGGTGCTCGCGGTGGCGCTCGCGCTCGGCCTGCTGATCGCCCTCGTGATCACCACCGCGGTCCACGCCTCCCCCACCCCGCCCGCGGACCCGTACTCCGGCATCCCGCTCTCCTTCTCGGAGACGTTCGGCTTCGCGGCCCTGCTGAGCATGCTCGGCACCGGCGTGCTCGGACTGATCGTGTGGCTGCTGCTGGACCGCCGCTCCCGGTCGACCGCGCGCACCGTGGTCCTCGAGCGCACCGACGACCCGGCCATGGCGGACGTCCGCCTGGACCGCGTGGACGCGGGCGCCCCGCCCGCCCGCACCACCCCCACCGAAAGGACCCCCGAGCAGTGATCGCACCGCGCACCCGACGAGGCGACGGCCGCCTGACCGCTGCCCTCGACCCCCAGGACCAGGGGCCGCAGGACGAATGCGGCGTGTTCGGCGTGTGGGCGCCGGGCGAGGAGGTCGCGAAGCTGGCCTACTACGGCCTGTACGCGCTCCAGCACCGCGGCCAGGAGTCCGCGGGCATCGCCGTCTCGGACGGCGGGCGCATCGCCGTCTACAAGGACATCGGCCTGGTCTCCCAGGTGTTCGACGAGGCCACGCTCACCGCGCTGAGCGGCCACATCGCCGTCGGCCACTGCCGCTACTCCACCACCGGCGTGAACAAGTGGGCCAACGCCCAGCCCACCTTGGGCGCCACCGCCGACGACGGCACGGTCGCCCTGGCGCACAACGGCAACCTCGTGAACTCCGCCGAGCTGCTGCGCATGGTGCACGCCGCGGACGGCCGCCACACCCACGGTGAGATGAAGCAGGGCAACACCACGGACACCGCCCTGGTCACGGCCCTGCTCCACGGCGCCCCCGGGGACCGCCTCGAGGAGACCGCCCTCGAGCTGCTGCCGAAGATCCGCGGCGCCTACTGCTTCGTGTTCATGGACGAGCGCACCCTCTACGCCGCCCGCGACCCGCAGGGCGTGCGCCCGCTCGTGCTCGGCCGCCTCGAGCGCGGCTGGGTGGTGGCCTCCGAGCAGTCGGCCCTCGCCACCGTCGGCGCCTCGTTCATCCGGGAGGTCGAGCCCGGAGAGATGATCGCGATCGACGAGGAGGGCATCCGCTCCACCCGCTTCGCCGAGTCCAAGCCGGCCGGCTGCGTGTTCGAGTACGTGTACCTCGCCCGGCCGGACGCCACGATCGCCGGGCGCTCTGTGTACGAGTCCCGCGTGGAGATGGGCCGCCGCCTCGCGCTCGAGCAGCCGGTCGAGGCCGACGTCGTGATCCCCGTGCCCGAGTCCGGCACGCCCGCCGCCGTGGGCTACGCGGACGCCTCGGGCCTGCCGTTCCGCCAGGGCTTCGTGAAGAACGCGTACGTGGGCCGCACCTTCATCCAGCCGTCCCAGACGCTGCGCCAGCTCGGCATCCGCCTCAAGCTCAACGTCCAGTCCACCGTGGTGGCCGGCAAGCGCGTCGTGGTGGTGGACGACTCGATCGTGCGCGGCAACACCCAGCGCGCCGTCGTGCGGATGCTCAAGGAGGCCGGCGCTGCCGAAGTGCACGTGAAGATCTCCTCCCCTCCCGTGAAGTGGCCCTGCTTCTACGGCATCGACTTCGCCACCCGCGCCGAGCTCATCGCCAACGGAGCCGCGGTGGACCAGATCGCCGCATCCATCGGCGCCGACTCGCTGGCCTACATCAGCGAGGAGGGCATGATCGAGGCCACCGGGCAGCCGCGCGAGCGCCTGTGCACCGCCTGCTTCACCGGTGACTACCCGATCCCGCTGGCCGACGAGGGCGAGCGCGGCAAGGGCCTGCTGGAGCCGGTCGCCGTGTCGCCCGCGTCCACCGTGGTGCTGGACGTGGACGGCGAGACCACCACCGTGACCGCCACGGGCTGCGAGCCCGGCCCGGACGCCGACGACGAGAAGCTGCTCACCGAGACGGACAGGACCCCGCTGTGACCCCGAACCAGACCCCCTCCTCCGCCGCCCCGATCACCTACGCCTCGGCCGGCGTCGACGTGGAGGCCGGCGACCGCGCCGTCGAGCTGATGAAGGACGCCGTGAAGGCCACCCACACCCCCGAGGTCATGGGCGGCATCGGCGGCTTCGCCGGCATGTGGGACGCCTCCGCGCTGCTGCAGTACCGCAAGCCGCTGCTGACCACGTCCACGGACGGCGTCGGCACCAAGGTGGCGATCGCACAGGCGATGGACAAGCACGACACCATCGGCCAGGACCTCGTGGGCATGGTCGTGGACGACATCGTGGTGGTCGGCGCCCAGCCCCTGTTCATGACCGACTACATCGCGTGCGGCAAGGTCGTGCCCGAGCGCATCGCGGACATCGTGCGCGGCGTGGCCGAGGGCTGCCGCCTGGCCGACACCGCGCTCGTGGGCGGCGAGACCGCCGAGCACCCGGGCCTGCTGGCCGCGGAAGAGTACGACGTGGCGGGCGCGGCCACCGGCGTGGTCGAGGCGGACATGGTCCTGGGCGCGGAGCGGGTGCAGTCCGGCGACGTCGTGATCGGCATGGCCTCCTCCGGCATCCACTCGAACGGCTACTCGCTCGTGCGCCGCGTGGTGAACGCCGCGGGCTGGTCCCTCGACCGCGAGGTCACCGAGCTCGGCTGCACCCTCGGCGAGGAGCTGCTCGTGCCGACCCGCATCTACTCCCGCGCCTGCCTCGACCTGGTGCAGCGCCTCAACGGCCACGACGGCGGCTCGGACCTGCCGGTGCGCGCGTTCAGCCACGTGACCGGCGGCGGCCTGGCCGCGAACCTGGCACGCGTGCTCCCGCAGGGCCTCATGGCGACCGTCGAGCGCGACACCTGGTCCCTGCCGCCCGTGTTCCGCCTGGTGGGCGAGCTCGGCCGCGTTCCGCAGTCCGACCTCGAGCGCACCCTCAACCTCGGCGTGGGCATGGTGGCCGTGGTGGACCCGGAGGTGGCCGCGAAGTCGATCTCCGTGCTCGTGGACGCCGGCATCGACGCGTGGGAGATGGGCACCATCGGCGCCCTCACCGACGACGCGGCGGCCGCGGGCCTGGACTTCGTGCATGGCGCCAAGGGCGTCGACGGCGGCGCCGTGCTGATGCGCGGCCAGTACGCCGCCTGACCCCCCGGGGGCGTTTTCGTTCGGGAAACGGCGGCCTCCGGAGCGTTTTCGTTCGGGAAACGGCGGCCTCCGGGGCGTTTTCGTTCGGGAAACGGCGGTTCACGACGCGAAGATCCGCCCGCCGAGCCGGGCCCGGTGCGTCTGCACCTCGGCGACGACGCGCCGGAAGTCGTCCCGCGCGTCGTCCACCGTGGCCCAGATCTGCGTCCAGCCCGCGCGCGCCCATCCCTCGTCTCGCCACGAGTCCACCGCGAGCTGTGCAGGATCGAGGTGGTGACCGCCGTCGTAGTGGACCACCAAGCGCCACTGCCGCCACCCCAGATCCGCGTCCGGTGACCGGGCCCGGCCCGGGTGCAGCACCAGCTGGAGCTCCGGCTCGGGCAGGCCGGCGTGGAGCAGGGCCAGTCGCAGGGCTGTCTCCTGCGGGGAATCCGCGCCCACCCGCACCAGCTCGAGTGCGGCACGGGCGGTGCGCACTCCCTTGAACCGTCCGGCACGCAGGAGCGCGGACCGCAGGGCCGCCGTCGTGGTCCGTGGTGAGCGACGCCCCTCCGGCGACCACGGCCGATGGATGAGGGCGTCCCCGGCCGCCACGACGGGCTCGAGCATGCCTGGACGAAGCAGCGCGGCCAGATCCGCCCAGGATCGCTCCAGGCTCGTCAGGCGGATCCCGTGGAGGGCTGTGACGTCCGCGGCCGGGACGAGGCGGGCATGCGAGGTGATCTCCGGTCGGACGCTCGCCCCGCGCGGGTGCGGCCGGGACACGTGCACCGTGCCGTCCTCCGCCAGGAACGGCGGCAGCGGCACGCGGTGCAGGAGCAGCGCCGTGAGGTGGGAGGCCACTCCCCCGCTCGCCTCCACGATCGCGGCCGTCTCCTCCGGCGCGAAGGGAGCGGGCGCCTCGGCGTAGCCGAGATCCGCCCACGAGCCGAGGTGGTCAGTCCGGAGCCGATGGACCCCATGCGTCACGCGCCGCACGTCACCGCCGCGGACCAGTCGCTCCGAGACCCCGGCCGCGCGCAGGTCGCCACGGGTGAACGGCCGGCCGGTCTCGACGATGTCCGGCAGGGGCAGGGAAGACGTGTCCATGCCCGTGACGATGGCTCAACCCGGCCTATCCCGCCCGCTCAGGAGCACCCACCGTGGACGACGACGCCGGCGGCGCCACCTGTGCAGGAGTCGTGCGTGGCCCCGGGCCACCCGGTGTCCACACCCCCGGCGCCCGCCGTTTCCCGCACGAAAACGCCCCGGCGTCCGCCGTTTCCCGAACGAAAACGTGGGTGGGGGTCAGAGGCGGGCGTCGAGCCAGGCCAGCGCGTCGGCGACCGGGGCGCGCCAGCGCCAGCGGGCCTTGGCGTCGGCGCGGGTGGGGCCGAGGTTGATCAGCCCCGTCTCATGCCCGGCCCGCTCGGCCCGCAGCACGAACCGGTAGCCGCTCATCACGGCCAGCGAGGTGCCGACGGCGAGCACCGTGCCGCCGTCGTCGGCCATCGCCTCCGCGGCCGCGCGCCGCGCCGCGGGCACGGACTCACCGAAGTACACGACGTCCGGCTTGAGCTTCACGGAGCCGCAGACCCGGCAACCGACCATCGTGAACTCCTCCACCCAGTGCTGGTCGAGGGAGACGTCGCCGTCGGGGTTCACGGCGTCCGGGTCGATCGCCACGCGCTCGAGGTAGCCCGGATTGGCGGCCTCGAGCCGCAGGTCCAGGTCACGGCGGGACTCGGTGGCCCCGCAGTTCAGGCAGGCCACGCGCGCCAGGTCGCCGTGGAGCTCGATCAGCCGGTCCTCCGGCATGCCCGCCGCGCGTCCGGCCTCGGCGTGCAGCCCGTCCACGTTCTGGGTCAGGATGCCGGCGATCCGCCCCTCGGCCGCCCAGCGCGCGAGGATGCGGTGCGCCTCGTTCGGCCGGGCCTGGTCCATGCGGCGCCAGCCCACGAACGAGCGCGCCCAGTAGCGGTGGCGGGCGGCCGGGTCGTCCCGGAACTCCTGGTACGTCATCGGCCGGTGGCGGTGCAGGGACCCGTTCGGCCCCCGGTAGTCCGGGATGCCGGAGTCCGTGGACACGCCGGCCCCGGTGATCACGAGCGGGCGGAACTCCTCCATCAGACGCAGCAGACCCCGAGACGCCGTCTCGGGGTCCTGCAGCGGTGCTGTCTCATCCACCACCCTGGCGATCGACCGCAGGGCGGCCTGATGCCCGTCCAGGGCCGGATGCCGTGCGGGCGTCATCGCGCCCGTGCGTCGTCGTCCTCGTCCTCCGCGTAGAGGTCCTCGTAGGGATCCTCGTACTCGGGCTCCTGGTCCGGCTCCGGGCTGCGCGTGCGCCCGCCCGTGAGCTCTCGCTCCAGTGCCGAGAGGTCTGTTCCGGGAGAGAAGTACTTCATCTCCCGTGCCTGCTTCGTGGCCTTAGCCTTCTGACGGCCGCGCCCCATGAGCGTGACCCCCTTCGCATCTCTCGCCGCCTCGGATCTGTGGCGCACAGGGGCCCGCCGAGGTACTCACTGGTCAATATGGTTCGTGCGGACAAGGATACATGACCGGCTGGACGGCCCGAGGACGACGACGGCCGGCCCGGTCCGGCGGGGCGTGCGGCGGCGCCGGGTGCGGCGCGGGCGGCCGCAGCACGGGCGGCACCCGGCTGGACAGGCGTGACACACACCCTGCACGGTCGCTGGACGATGGGCTATGTTGCGTACGTCACATACGCCCCCCACGATGAGGATGCCCATGCGCCGCACCCCCACCCTGCTGGCCGCCGCCACCCTGGCCGCCACGCTGACCGCCGCCCCCGTCTCACTCGCCGCCCCGGCCGCCCCGGCCGCCCCGGCAAAGGCCCCCATGGGCACCACGCAGACCGCCGACCGTGGCCTGGGCCCCGGGCAGAACCGCGCCGGCGGCAACCCGAACTCCCCGAAGAAGCTGGTCCGCTCCATCTCCTCGGACCACCTCCGCCAGGACATCACGGCGTTCGCGGCCATCGCGGACGAGCACGGAAACCGCGCCGCGGGCACGCCGGGCTTCCAGGCCTCGCTCGACTACGCCGTGGGCGAGCTCGAGGAGGCCGGCTACGACGTCGAGCTCCAGGAGTTCGAGATCACCTACACCGAGACCCTGCGGGACCGGCTTCAGCAAACCGGACCCGTCCAGCGCGACCTCGAGCACACCGTCTTCACGTCCTCGCCGTCGGCGCAGGTCACCGACGCCCCGCTCGCCGCCCCCGCCGGCGCCGCCACCGGCTGCGCCGACGCGGACTGGGCCGGCGCGGACCTGACCGGCAGCGTCGCCCTGGTCTCCCGGGGCGACTGCACCTTCGCCCAGAAGTCCCAGGTCGCGGCCGCCTCGGGCGCCGAGGCCGTCATCATCTACAACAACGCCGAGGGCGCACTGAACGGCACCCTGGGCGCCGCGCCGGGCGACGTCGTCGGGACCGTGGGCGTGACCCGCGAGCTGGGCGCCGACCTGCTGGCCCAGACCCGCGCCGGCGGCGCCACCGTCACCCTGGACCTCGAGCAGCTTGTGGAGCAGCGGCCCACCTGGAACGTGCTGGCGGAGACGCGCACGGGCAGCGACGACGACGTCGTGATGCTCGGCGCCCACCTGGACGGCGTGCCGGAGGGCCCGGGCATCCACGACAACGCCTCGGGCGTCGCGGCGACCCTCGAGGTCGCACGCCAGGCCGCCAAGGCCAACAAGGCCGAGAGCAAGGTCCGCTTCGCCCTGTGGGGCGCCGAGGAGATCGGCCTGCTGGGCTCGCACCACTATGTGGACACCCTGACCGCGGCGGAGCGCGAGGACATCATCCTCTACACCAACCTGGACATGGTGGCCCCGCTGGACCACCAGAACACGCTCGGTGTGCTCACGGCCGACTGGTCGATCGGTGCTGAGTCCCTGCTCGGCGCGCAGCTCGACCGCGACGGCCACGCGCACCAGCCCGAGGGCAGCAACGGCCGCTCGGACTACGCGCCGTTCGTGGATGCCGGCATCGCCTCGACGGGCCTGCTCTCGATCCGCGACGACAACTACCACACGCCCCAGGACGACATCGACAACGTCTCCATCACGACGCTGACCCATACGGCCCGCGCGGTGGCGAACCTGATCGGCACCCTCCAGCAGGACGCCGACGCCCTCGGCACCCGCTGACCCGAGCGGCCCCGTCCGACCCGCAGATGCCGTCGGGGGCGGTTTCGGGTGGTATCCGGCCGGTTACCACCCGAAACCGCCCCCAACGCGTCTCCTGCAGGGCCGGCCGCGCTCAGATCCAGCCGGCCTCCCACGCGGCCCGCTCGGCCTCCTGGCGGGTCCGCACACCGAGCTTGCCGATCGCGTTCGAGACGTGGTTCCGCACGGTCCCCGGGGCCAGGTGCAGGGCGGCGGCGATGTCCTCCACGCGGGCGGCGTCCCGCCCGGCCCGCAGCACGTCCAGCTCGCGGTCGGTCAGGGGGCTGCGCTCGGCCGTCAGCGCGGAGGCGGCGATCTCGGGGTCCACGTAGCGCCGGCCCGCCACCACCTGCCGCAGGACGACGGCCAGCTCCTCGGCCGGCGTCGACTTCGGGACGAACCCGGACACCTGCTCCGCGAGCGCCCGGCGCAGCACGCCGGGTCGGGCGTGCCGGGTGAAGATGACGACCTTCGTGGGCACCGAGCGCAAGATCTGCTGGGCGGCCTCCACGCCGTCGAGGCCCGGCATCTCCAGGTCCAGCAGGCAGACGTCCGGGCGGTGCTCCTGTGCGGCGGCCACGGCGGCGATGCCGTCGGAGATGCCGGGCAGCACCTCCAGGTCATCCTCCAGGGCGAGCAGCGCCTCCACGGCGCCGCGGATGAGGACCTCGTCGTCGGCGACGAGCACGCGGATCCTCTCGGTCGGGGCACTCATGCGGTCTCCTTCTCGGTGCGGGGCACGGTCAGGGTCAGGGTGAACTCCCCGCCGGCCTGGGCGGCGGTCAGGGACCCGCCGGCGGCCTCGGCGCGCTCGGCCAGGGCCGCCAGCCCGGTGCCGCCGGTGCCGGCGTCTGCCGTGGGAGCGCCGTCGTTGACGATGACCAGGCGCACGGCGTCCGGGCCGGCCGCGGTGAGCTCGATGCGGGCGCGGCCGGCCGAGGCGTGGCGCAGGATGTTCGTGGTGGCCTCGCGGACGGCCAGGCCGACCAGACGGCCGGCGACCGTACCGAGCGGGCCCAGGTGCGGGTCGGTGCCGACGTCGGTGGCGGTGCCGGCGGCGGTGAGCACCTCCTTCGCGTTGACCAGCTCGCGCTCGGCGGAGACCTCGCGGAGGTCGCGGACGAGGGCCCGGGTCTCGGCGAGCGCCTCCCGGGCCTGCTCGCGCACCTCGTGCAGCGAGACTCCGGCGTCCTCGGTCCGGCCCTTGGCCAGCAGGCGCTCGGCGAGCTCGGCCTTGAGTGCGATGACCTGCAGGTGGTGGCCCTGGACGTCGTGCAGGTCGGCGGCGAAGCGCAGCCGCTCGCGGGTGACGGCGAGGTCCGCGGCCTGACGCCGGGCGTTGTCGAGGCGCTGCATCAGCCTCCAGAACCAGACCGTGGGGACGATCATGCAGGCGGTGATCACGGACCAGACGAGGAAGCCGGCGGCCGTGTCGGCGGGCCCCGCAGGATCCTGGAGGACCGCCGCCGCCCCGAGGACGAGTGAGGCCGCCAAGCCGCCCCAGAGGACGGGACGCCGCCGGCACGGGTGCACCAGCAGGGCGAGGACGAGGGAAGACAGCCAGAGCGGCAGGGCCCACCACGTGCCCGTCCCCGTGAGCCCCAGCGCCGGAAAGACGGCACCGGCGAGCGCGAGCGGGACGGTGGGGCCGAACAGCCAGGCCAGGTCCCGCCGGCCGAACACCGGCCCCTCCGTCTCCTCGGGCGGCGGGGCCTGGAAGTGGCGGGCGACGTGCAGCTGGCCGACGACTCCGAGGACGTGGAGCAGGAGCAGGACCGCCAGTGCGACGACCTGCTCGGTGCGACCGGCCTCCAGGTGCTCCCGCAGGTGGGACAGCGGGCCGAACGCGGAGAAGCCGGCGATCACCAGGACACAGAGCAGGAAGCCGGTCCACGTGTACCACCACGCGCCGGTGAGGTCGCCGGAGTACGGGCCGGGGACGGTGGGTCCGGCCGACCCTGTGCCCGCGAGGCCGGCCGTGGGCAGGGCACCGGTCGGACGGCGCCCCGGTGCGACGGCCGGCGGGGCCGGGCGGCCGTCGTCGTGGTTCCCCTCGATCCTCATGGGCCTCACCCTACGGGCGTGACAACTGTCATTGCCCGCCGTGCGGAATTGCCCGGGCGGAGGTGACCGCACGGCACTTCTGAGGACGGGCGGCGGCCGGAAGGCTGGAGTCAGAGCTCGGGAGCCCGACCGGATCCCGGACGACGACGCCGGGGAACACGACGGTTTCCCGAACGAGAGCGCTGGAGAGGAACGTGGTCACGATGGACCTGATGAACACCGCACGCGAGTTCGTGATGGGGCTGCCCGACGGCCTGCAGGGCCTCGGCGTCTTCCTCGTCTCCTTCATCCCGTTCGTGGAGGGCGAGGGCGCCGGGCTGATCGGCGTCGTCGTCGGGGTGCACCCGTGGGTGGCCATCCCCGCCGCAGTGCTGGGCAACCTCCTCGCCGTCGCGCTCCTGGTCTACGCGGCCCACGGCGTGCGCTCCGCCGTCACGGCGCGTCGTGGGAGGGCCGCCGACACCGCGGTTCCGGCGACCGACCCCGGCACCCCGGTGGCCGATCACCACGTCCACCTGCACCGCCGATTCGAGACGTGGGGCGTGCCCGGGCTGAGCCTGCTCGGCCCCTGGTTCTTCATCCCCGGGCACGTCGCGGCCCCGGCCATGGTGTCCTTCGGGGCGAGCCGGAACCGCGTGATGGCATGGCAGGCCGTCGCCATCGTCCTCTACACGGCGCTGACGGCGTGCGTCGCCTTCGGCCTCGTGAGCTGGGCCGGGGTCCACGGCGCCGCGGTGGGGACCTTCTGACCCCCCACTCACAGATGCCGTCGGGGGCGGTTTCGGGTGGTATCCATCCTGGATACCACCCGAAACCGCCCCCGACGTGCCAGAGGGAGGAGGAACACGGTCCGTCGGACCCGGCGTCAGCCCTTCCGGGTCACGGTGAGGCCGTTCTCGCCCTCGACGCGGTCCACGACCACGGTGTCCCCGTCCGCGATCTCCCCGGCGAGGATGCCGCGGGCCAGACGGTCACCGATCTCGCGCTGCACCAGGCGGCGCAGGGGCCGGGCGCCGTAGGCCGGATCGAACCCAGTCTCAGCGAGCCACGCCTTGGCGGCGTCGGACACCTCAAGGGTGAGGCGGCGGTCCGTCAGGCGCGCCTGCAGGGACTCGACCTGCAGGTCCACGATCCGCGTCAACTCGGCCACGGTGAGCGCGTCGAACAGCACGATCTCGTCCAGGCGGTTGAGGAACTCGGGCTTGAACGCCCCGCGCACCACGGACATCACGGACTCGCGCTTGGCGGCCTCGTCCAGGGTCGGGTCCACGAGGAACTGCGAGCCCAGGTTCGAGGTCAGGATCAGGATCACGTTGCGGAAGTCCACGGTGCGGCCCTGGCCGTCGGTGAGGCGGCCGTCGTCGAGCACCTGGAGCAGGATGTCGAAGACCTCGGGATGGGCCTTCTCCACCTCGTCCAGCAGCACCACCGAGTACGGGCGACGCCGCACGGCCTCCGTGAGCTGGCCGCCCTCGTCGTAGCCGACGTAGCCCGGAGGGGCGCCGACCAGGCGGGAGACGGAGTGCTTCTCCGCGTACTCGGACATGTCGATCCGCACCATGGCGCGCTCGTCGTCGAAGAGGAACTCCGCGAGCGCCTTGGCGAGCTCGGTCTTGCCCACGCCCGTGGGGCCCAGGAACAGGAACGAGCCGGTGGGCCGATTCGGGTCCGCGATGCCGGCCCGCGAGCGGCGCACCGCGTCCGCGACGGCGACGACGGCGTCCCGCTGCCCGATCAGCCGCTCGCCGAGGTGCTCCTCCATGGTGAGCAGCTTCTCGGACTCGGCGGTGAGCATGCGGCCCGCGGGGATGCCGGTCCACGCGGAGACCACTTCGGCGATGTCGTCCGCCGTGACCTCCTCGGAGACCATCGGCTCGGTGCTCGAGCGGTCGGCCTCGCGGGCGGCGCGGTCCGCCTCCTCGAGCTGCTTCTCCAGCGCGGGGATCTCGCCGTACAGCAGGCGGGAGGCCTCGGCGAGGTCGCCGTCGCGCTGGGCCTTCTCGGCCAGCGAGCGCAGCTCGTCCACCTTGGCGCGCAGGTCACCGGCCTCGTTGAGGGTTGCCTTCTCCGCGTCCCAGCGGGCGGTGAGGGCGGTGAGCTCCTCCTCGCGGTCCGCCTTCTCGGCGCGCAGGGCCTCGAGCCGCTCGACGGATGCCGGGTCCGTCTCGCCTTCGAGGGCGAGCTCCTCCATGGTCAGGCGGTCCACCTGGCGGCGCAGGACGTCGATCTCCTCCGGGGCGGAGTCGATCTCCATGCGCAGGCGTGAGGCGGCCTCGTCCACGAGGTCGATGGCCTTGTCGGGCAGCTGGCGGCCGGTGATGTACCGGTGGGACAGCGTGGCCGCGGCCACGAGCGCGGAGTCGGCGATGGCCACCTTGTGGTGGGCCTCGTAGCGCTCCTTGAGCCCGCGCAGGATGGCGATCGTGTCGTCCACGCTGGGCTCGCCCACGAAGACCTGCTGGAAGCGGCGCTCCAGGGCGGGGTCCTTCTCGATGTTCTCGCGGTACTCGTCCAAGGTGGTCGCGCCGATCAGGCGCAGCTCGCCGCGGGCCAGCATGGGCTTGAGCATGTTGCCGGCGTCCATGGCGCCCTCGGACGCGCCCGCACCCACGACGGTGTGGATCTCGTCGATGAACGTGACGACCTGCCCCTCGGCGGCCTTGATCTCCTCGAGGACGGCCTTCAGGCGCTCCTCGAACTCGCCGCGGTACTTGGCGCCGGCGACCATGGCGCCCAGGTCCAGGCTGATCAGCGTCTTGCCGCGCAGGGACTCGGGGACGTCCCCGGCCACCATCCGCTGGGCCAGGCCCTCGACGACGGCGGTCTTGCCGACGCCGGGCTCGCCGATGAGCACGGGGTTGTTCTTGGTGCGGCGCGAGAGCACCTGCACCACGCGGCGGATCTCGGCGTCGCGGCCGATCACCGGGTCGAGCTTGCCGGAGCGGGCGAGCTCGGTGAGGTCCGTGCCGTACTTCTCCAGGGACTGGAAGGTGGTCTCCGGGTCCTGGGTGGTGACGCGGGAGTCGCCGCGCACCTGGGTGAGGGCGGCGGCGAGCGCCTCGAGGCTCGCCCCGTTCGAGCGCAGTGCCTCACCGGCCTCGCCCGGATCCGCGGCCACGCCGAGCAGCAGGTGCTCGGTGGAGACGAACTGGTCCGAGCGCTGCTCGGCCTGGGTGCGCGCGTTCTGCACGACCTGCAGGGCGGCGCGCGAGAGCTGCGCCTGGGCCACCGTGCTGCCCTGGGTGGAGGGCAGGCGCCGGATGGCCGAGGAGGCCGCCGTGGAGACGGCGTCGGGGTCGGCCCCGGCGGCCTTGAGGACGGCCACGGCGACGGACTCCCGCTGGTCCATCAGGGCCTTCAGCAGGTGGGCCGGCTCGATCTGGGGGTTGCCGGCGGTGGAGGCGTTCATGGCCGCGGCCGAGAGCGCCTCCTGGCTCTTGGTGGTGAACTTGGCATCCATGTGCGCCTCGCTCCTTCTCTCCCCCGTGTCCCGGGGGTGTCGGACAACCGTCGACGGCGGGCCATTCCCACCGCCGAGACAAAGTTGAGTCTATGTAGCTCAACTCCCCTCGTGCCAGGGCTATTCCCCCGCGCGCCGGTACGTTGGTGCCATGGCCGGCTCCACAGCGGCGCCCCGGCGCCTCCGCACGTACACCCGACCGCGGGTGTCCCTGCTGTACGTCCTGCGCCGCACCCTGCACCGGCTCTTCGAGCTGCAGGTCTGGGATGTGGCCGCCGCCATGACCTTCTTCGGGGCGCTGTCCCTGCTGCCCACCGTCGTCGCCCTGCTCTCCGTGGTCTCGCTGCTGGGCGTCGAGGAGGAGACCGTGGACGCCGCGGCGCACCTGGCCGCCGAGATCTGGCCGTCGCTGACGCCCGACGTCGTCCGCGAGTGGATCCTGACCCTCGGCTCGGCCGGGCCCGGCACCGGCGCTGTCGTCCTGGGGGCCGTCGGCACCGTGGTGTCCGCCTCGGGCGCCGTCGGCGCGTTCCACCGGGCCATGCACCGCATCCACGACACCCGCGAGGGCCGGCCCTTCCTCCACTTCCGCCTCGTGGTCTTCGTCGAGACGCTCGCCCTCATGCTCGGCGCCGTGCTGATCACGATCCTGGTGGTCGTCGGCGGGGACCTCTCCCAGCGCCTCGGCCAGGCCGTCGGCCTGCCGGAGGAGACGGTCCAGACGTGGAACGTGGTGAAGTGGCCGGTCATCCTCGTGGTGATCGCCCTCATCGTGACCCTCGCCTACCGCCTGGGGCCCAACGTCCGGCAGCCCCGCTACCGCCCGCTCTCGCTCGGCGCCGTGGCCGTGGTGGTCCTGCTCTTCGGCGCCACCGTGGCCCTGGGCTGGATCACGGACCGGTTCGGCCAGTTCGCCGTGGTCGGGCGGATCAACTCCGCGATCGGCGTGCTCGCCCTCGCGTGGGTGGCGTGCATCGTGCTGTTGGCCGGGGCCGCCTTCGACGCGGAGGTGCTGCGTGCCCGCCAGCTGGCCGTCGGCATCGACGCCTCCGTCGAGATCCAGCTGGCGACGCGGCACACCGCGGTGCTCGAGGACTTCGAACGGTACGAGGCCCGCATCCGCCGCCTGGCCCGGCTCGTGGCCGAGGCCGTGCGCGCCGGCGAGAGCCTCACGATCGAGGCCACACCCCTGCTCTCCGAGGAGGGGCGCCTCCTCGCGGTCGAGTCGGGAGGGCGAGGCCCGGAGGACGTCAGCTCGGGCAGCCCGTTCCACGCGGACCCGGTGTCCGACGACGGCGCCCGCCTCGAGCCGACGCCGCGGCCCGACGACTGAGAGGTCAGCGCTCCCGCTTCTCGAACGCCTCGACCTGGGCACGCAGCGTCTCGGCCGCGATCTCCTCGTCGAGGCCCACCATGCCGAGGTACACGAGCTCGTCCCCGTCCGTGACGCCACCGACGGTCATGGTGAACAAGGCCGTGTCCATGCCCGAGTTCCCCAGGGAGATGTGGACCGCGTCCGGCACGCCGGGCACCGTCGTGAAGGCCGCCTCGACGCCGTCCGGGTCGCCGAACGTGCCGCACGTGTCGGCCAGCTCGCCGAAGGGCTCCAGCAGATCGGTGCCGTCCTCGGTGACCGCGACCATGCCGAACGCCCCGGCCTGGGAACCGGCCAGGCCGGTGACCGCGGCCGGGTCCACCTCGTACTGGGCCAGCGCACCGCCGAGCCCGGGCGCCTGCTGCGTGTTGATCTGCTCGATGAGGTCCGCGCAGGCGCCCGTGGGGGTGACGCCCGTCAGGCTCAGACTCGTGCTGATCGGCTCACCCCCGCCGCCGGCCTGGGTCTCCATGTCCGTGAACACGCCGTCGGGCGCGGTCTGGGGCGTGAGCAGGACGTCCTCGAGCGCCTCCACACGCTCCTCCTGCTCGTCCGTGAGGTCCGAGCCGGCCCCCGTCGTGGCGGACTCGGACGCGTCGGCCGACGCGGAGGACGAGGCCTCGCCGCCGCCCCCGGCACAGCCGACGAGCGCGAGGGCGCCCACCGCGAGCAGGGACAGGGTGGCGACGGGGCGGGCGGGGGCGGCGGTGCGGAGGATGAGAGACCTCTCAGACCGGGTGACGACGATGTGACCAGCCTGGCAATCCCCACAGCGCGAGGCCAGCCTTCGTCTGCTGGGGCGGGCCGCGGCAGGGCCACCGGTCGATCGGCTCGCTCCGCGGCGACGAGTCGTCTCCCGGCGCCCGCGACGGGCCCGACGCACTACGATGACCACCAATCACGGCGGAACACGTCACTCTGCCGGCTCCCTCCGACCCGCACGCCCGTCCTCCCGACGGCGGCACAGAAGGCACTCCATGACCCGCATCCACTCCCGCCTCCTCGGCGCCGTGGGGCTCACCGCGTCGGCGGCGCTGCTCACCGGCTGCGCCGTCCTCGGCGGCGACGCCGGATCCGCCGGCATCGTGTCCGATGACGACCTGAGCACCTCGTACGGCCTCGTCCAGCCCGGCGTCCTGACGGTCTGCTCCGACATCCCCTACCCGCCCTTCGAGTTCGAGGAGAAGGGTGAGCTGACCGGCTACGACATCCAGCTGGTCGAGGCGGTGGCGGAGAAGCTGGGTCTCGGGGTGAACGTGATCGACTCCTCCTTCGAGGCGATCGAGTCGGGTGCCTCGCTCACCGGCTGCGACGTGAACGCCTCGTCGATCTCCATCACCGAGGCCCGCCAGCGCGTCATGGCCTTCACCCTCCCCTACCTCGACGACGACCTCGTCCTGGTCGCGAAGAAGGGCTCCGGCATCACCGACGTCGAGTCCGCGAAGGGCCGCCGGATCGGCGTGCAGGCCGCGACCACCGGCGACGAGTACGCCCAGCAGAACGGCCTGAGCCCCGTGCAGTTCGAGGACGGCGGCATGCAGATCCAGGCCCTCCAGGCCGGCACCGTGGACGCCGCCCTGGGCAACCAGTCCGTGCTGCTCTACTCGCTCAAGGACGACGATCGCTTCGAGGTGGTCGAGTCGCTGCCCACGGGCGAGCAGCTCGGCATGGCGGTCGGCCCGCAGAAGGCGCAGCTCGGCTCCGCCGTGAACCGCGCGCTGCAGGAGCTGCGCAACGACGGCACCGTGGCCGAGCTCCAGGAGCGCTGGTTCGGTCAGGCACAGGAGGACTACCGATGAGCACGCAGACCCCCGTCTCGCCCGCACCGGCCATGAAGCCCGGCCGTGCGCGCCGCCGTCGCCGGCTGTCCCTGATCATCCAGGCGGCCGTCTTCGTCCTCGCCCTCGTCGTCCTGGCCGTCCTCATCGACTGGGGCACGCTCGCCGAGAACGTCCTGAACTTCCCCGCCGTGGCCCCGATGTTCCCCAACGTGATCCTCGTGGGCCTGGGCAACACGCTGTTCTACACGGTCACCTCGTTCGTCGTCGGCCTCCTGGGCGGCATCGTGCTCGCGCTCATGCGCCTGAGCTCGTTCGGCCCGTACCGGTGGCTGGCCACCGCCTACGTCGAGTTCTTCCGCGGCGTCCCCGCGCTGCTGGTGTTCCTCGCCTTCGGCTACGGGGTGCCCTTTGCGTTCGGGGTGTCCTGGCCGATCCCCGTCGTCGTGATGGTGGCCCTGGGCATGGTCTCGGCCGCCTACATCGCCGAGACCCTGCGTGCCGGCCTGCAGGCCGTGCCCCGCGGCCAGATGGAGGCGGCCCGGTCCCTCGGCATGCCGACGTGGCGGGCCATGGTCACCATCGTGATCCCCCAGGCGTTCCGCATCGTGCTGCCGCCGCTCACCAATGAGGTCATCCTCCTGACCAAGGATTCCTCGCTGGTCTACGTGCTCGGCCTGGCCGCGCACGAGTACGAGCTCACCAAGTTCGGCCGCGACGGCATCTCCGCCCTCGACGCCGGCATGACGCCGATCCTCGTGGCCGGCCTGTTCTACCTCGTGATCACCGTGCCGCTGTCCCTGCTGGCCCGCCGGTTCGAGGCCCGTTCGACCAAGAAGGGGCACTGAGATGGCCCAGCAGAACCCCATCACCGGATCCTTCGGCGCGGTGGCCGCCGCGGACGCCGCCGGCGTGCATGTGGCCGGCCTCAACAAGTCCTTCGGCGCCAACCACGTGCTGCGCGGCATCGACCTCGAGGTCGCCCCTGGCGAGGTCGTGTGCCTGATCGGCCCGTCCGGCTCGGGCAAGTCCACCCTCCTGCGCTGCGTGAACCTGCTGGAGAAGCCCGACTCGGGCGTCGTCACGGTCGGTGAGTTCACGGTCACGGACGAGGACGTGGACCTGGACGTGCTGCGCCGCCACGTGGGCATGGTGTTCCAGCAGTTCAACCTGTTCCCGCACCTGTCCGTGCTGGAGAACTGCACCGTGGCCCAGCTCAAGGTGCTCAAGCGGGGCAAGGCCGAGGCGGCGGACATCGCCCGTCGGCAGCTGGCCCGCGTGGGCCTGGCCGAGCTCGAGGACCGCTACCCGGACCAGCTCTCCGGCGGCCAGCAGCAGCGCGTGGCGATCGCCCGTGCGCTGGCCATGGACCCGCAGCTGATGCTCTTCGACGAGCCCACCTCGGCCCTCGACCCCGAGACCGTCGGCGACGTCCTGGCGATCATGCGTCAGCTGGCCCGCGACGGCATGACCATGCTCGTGGTCACCCACGAGATGGGCTTCGCCCGTGAGGTGGCCGACCGGGTCGTGTTCATGGACGGCGGCGTCGTGGTGGAGGCCGGCCCGGCCGCCGCGGTGATCTCCGACCCCCAGCAGCCGCGCACCCAGGACTTCCTGCGCCGCGTGCTGCACCCCACCGAGATCGACCTCTGAGCCTGCCCACCCGCCGTGCCCCGGTGGGCGGGCGCATGCGTGAGGGGCCCCGCCTGGACCATGGTCCGGGCGGGGCCCCTCAGGCGTGCGGCGGGGGCGTCAGGCCTTCTTGCGCAGCTTCTTCAGCTCGTCACGGGCCTCGCGCAGCGCGGCGACCTGCTCCTCACGGGCGGCGTGGATCGCAGCGACCTTCTCGTCCTGGGCATCACGGATGGCCTGCACCTTGGCGTCGCGGGCGCCCTCGATGCGGGCGGCGCGCTTCTTGGCGGCCTTGCGACGCTTGCCGGGGCGGTTGGCCACGGAGTCGGCGGCGATGGCCAGGCCGGAGCCGACCAGGAAGATGTCCTTGGCGACGGCGGTGCCCTCCTGGGACGGACGCACGCCGTCCGCCTCGGTCATCTCCGGGGTGTTCAGGTACATCGAGAACAGGCCGCCGGAGAACGCGGTCAGGGCGGAGCCGGCGAGCCAGCCCGGGACGAACGGGGCCAGCAGGGCTGCGCCCACGCCGACCTCGGTGGTCACGAGGAACTTCTTGAACTGCTCCGGCGACAGGTTGGCCAGCGCGGGCAGGCCGCGGGCGCCCATGTCGCGCAGGCCCTGGGCCTGCTCCGCGGAGATGCCGCGCTTGTTCAGGCCGGAGTTCAGGATGAACGCGCCGGAGGCCAGGCGCAGCGGAATCTGGACGATGCTCATGGAGTCTTCCTTCCAGTAGGGCCCGCGGCACGCACGTGGAGTGGGGTGTGGCGCGAACGGTCGGTGAGCGGTCAGCGCCTCTGACACTACCAACGGCAGCCCGCTCCCGCCCGCCCGGAGGCGCGAGTGTGCGCGCAGAGCGGACGACGTCGGCGCCTCCACCACGTCGCGGAGGCGGTCGATGATGGACAATGGGGCGCATGCTCCCCCTCGTCGCACCCCTGACCGTGGCCGCCGCCGCGCCCACCGACTACGGCTGGCTCGGCAACATCGTCGTGGACATCATGGAGGCGGTCGGCCCGATCGGCGTCGGCCTGGCCGTCTTCGCGGAGAACATCTTCCCGCCCATCCCGTCCGAGGTGATCCTGCCCCTGGCCGGCTTCACCGCGGCCGGCGGCGCCTTCAGCCCGCATGCCGCGCTGGTCTGGGCGACGGTCGGCTCGATCGTCGGAGCGCTGGCCCTCTACGGCCTCGGCGCGTGGCTCGGCCGCCGCCGCATGTACCGCCTCGCGGACCGCATGCCGCTGGTGGACATGGAGGACGTGGCCAAGACCGAGCGCTGGTTCATCCGATACGGCTACTGGACCGTGTTCCTGGGCCGCATGGTCCCCGTGTTCCGCTCCCTGATCTCCATCCCCGCGGGCATCGAGCGGATGAACCTCGCGAAGTTCACCCTGTTCACGGCGCTGGGCTCCCTGATCTGGAACGCGATCTTCGTCTACGGCGGCTACGCGCTCGGGGAGCGGTTCCACGTCGTCTCCGAGTACGCGGACGTCTTCTCCAACATCGTCCTGGTCCTGATCCTGGCCTTCCTCGCGATCTGGGTGGTCCTGCGCCTGCGCCGTGACGCCCGCCGCCGGAACGACCCGGACTGGCGCCCGCCGACCGCGGATGAGATGGCCGCCCGCGTCGAGGCCATCCTGGAGTCCTCCGACCACCGGAAGTGAATCGCATGCACCCCGTCCTGCCCTCCCCCCGCCGTGGCCGCGCGGCCCTCGGCCTGGCCGCCGTCGCCCTGGTGGCGCTGAGCGCCTGTGCTCGCACCGAGCCGCAGCCCGAGCCTGCGCCCGCCACGACGGCGGCCTCCGCCCTGCCGTCCATGGACATGGCCCCGTTTACGCTCGAGGTCCCCTCGCACGACCTCGAGAGGGTGCCGGAGGCGAGCATCGCCGTGCTCGAGGGCGAGGACCCGGACCACCACGGGGCGTGGCTGCAGGTGCCCGGGGCGCCGGCCTGGACGGAGGCCATGGCCGGGGCCGTGCGCGCCCAGATCGACCAGTACCGCCGGGACACCGACCCCAGCGCGGACCCGCGCCTGGAGATCCAGCCGCAGCTCGCCGTCGTGGCCGAGGACATCGCCGCGGCCCGCCTGCTCGCCACGGAACGGCGCGGCACGGACTCCGTGTCCACCTCGCACGTGATCTGGTACTCGGCCCGCGAGGACCGCGTGCTCGAGACCGCCGATCTCTTCACCCCCGACGGCTGGGACGCGTTCCGCGCCGAGGTGCGCCAGCGCATGGCCAACGACCCGGACGTGATCGGCTCGCGCCTGGACTCGGCGGTCGACGCGCCGGAGCAGGTGGAGAACCGTCGCGTCTGGGACGCGGTGGTCTTCCTCCCGGACGGCAGCCTGATGCTCGAGGCGGACCAGGCGTCCATGGCGCCGGCCGCCGCGGGTGTGCTGACGGTGCGGATCCCCCGGGACACGGCAGCCCCCTGGCTGTCCGACCTGGGCCACGTCGCCGCGGACGCCGCCTCCGCCCCCGCCGACCTGCGTCTGCCGGACCGCTCCACCCCGACCCTCGAGGAGCAGCAGCCGGAGCCCGAGACGTCCTCGCGGACGCAGGAGGCCACCGACGCACCCGTGCCGCCCCCGTCCGCACCCGCCGACACGGCGGCCCCGACGCCCAGCGCGACCACCCCGGTGCCGAGCAGCACGGTGCCGAGCAGCACGGCCCCGTCCTCCTCGGTCCCCACGTCCACCGGCTCGGCCACGCCGTCCTCCCCGACGTCGCCCGCCAGCTCGTCCTCGCCGTCGGGCACGGGATCCGGCAGTCCGACGCCGAGCACCCCCGACCCGTCGCCGACCTCCGCGACGCCGACCCCCACGTCCCCGAGCCCGTCCGGTCCGTCCACGAGCGCGCCGGCCACGGCCCCCGCGCCGGACCCGACCGAGTCCGCGCCCGAGCCGACCGCCACGACGGCCTCGGCGCCCGCGCCGCCCACGTCGGGAGACCGCTCCAGCGGCACCCCCTGACCCCGGCGCCGGGCGCCGGCGGCGACCGCGGTCGGCGCCGTCGACGCACGGCCGTGGCAGGATCGGGGCGATGACTGAGCACCTCCCCCGCCCCCGCCCGGACGCACCCGACCCCGACGCCGTCCCGCCGCCCGCCGAGCGCGTCCACGCGCACGACCACAATCGGGACAAGGACCCCGCCCTCGTCCGACGGGAGCCGGTCTCCTTCGTCCGACGCGGTGCGCGCCTGAACGCGGGGCGGCAGGCCGTGTGGGACCGCCAGGCGGAGCGGGTCCTCGTGGACGTGCCCCGCGGCCGCGGCGCCACCTCGGTGGACGCCCAGGCCCGACTGGACTGGGCCGGGGTGTTCGGGCGCGAGGCCCCCCTGCTGGTGGACATCGGCTCCGGGCTGGGCGAGTCCACGGCGCAGGCCGCCGCCGACCGGCCGGACTGGAACGTGCTCGCCGTCGAGGTCTACGTGCCCGGCCTGGCCGCGCTCATGACGCGCGTGGAGCAGCAGGGCCTGGAGAACGTCCGCGCCGTGGAGGCCAACGCCCCCGAGCTGCTGGACGCCCTGCTCACGCCCGGCTCCGTCTCCGAGGTGTGGGTGTTCTTCCCGGACCCGTGGCACAAGAAGCGGCACCACAAGCGCCGCCTGGTCTCCCCCGCCTTCGCGGACCGCGTGGCGCGGGTGCTCGCCCCCGGCGGGGTGCTGCGGCTGGCGACGGACTGGTCGGGCTACGCCGTGCAGATGCGCGAGGTGCTCGAGGCGCACCCGGAGTTCGAGAACCTCTTCCCCGGGCGCGCCGCAGGCGAGGACTCCCCGCTCACGCGGGTGCGCCGCGAGGGCAGGGAGACCGAGGTGGGTGCCCAGCCGCTGCCCGCGGGCTGGGAGCGCGCGGCCGAGGAGGAGCGCCCGCTGCGGGCCGGCCTGGGTGAGGCGCGGGCCGGCGCGGCGGCCGCGGACCCCGTGGACCACGAGGGCGGCTGGGCGCCCCGGTTCGAGGGTCGACCGATCACGAGCTTCGAGGCGAAGTCCCAGCGGGCCGGACGCCTTGTGTTCGACCTGGCGTACCGCCGCCGCTGAGCACGGGGCCCGACGGGGCCGCTCAGGCCGGGGCGACCGGCCCGGCCGGGTCGGCGCCGTCCGGGACGGGCGGCAGCGGCAGGCCGGCGGTCACCCGCGCGGTCGCCGCGAGCGTCACGGACCCGGCGTCCCGGTAGCCCCTCGGGGCGTCCCCGGGGGCCGTCGGCGACCAGCGGGCCGTGTGGTGGCCGCGGACGCCGGCCCCCGCCAGGCCGGGCCGCGGGGCCACCGGCAGCACGGCGGCGTCCGTCCAGTCCCGACGACGGCCCACCGCACGGCCGACCCGGGCGAGGAGGTCGCCCGGGGCCAGGGCGCGGAACACCCGTCCGGACCGCAGGCCGAGGTGCGCGGCCCGGGCTGCCAGGGCGGCGGGCAGGCCGACCGCGCCCGAGACCACGAGGGCCTCGACGGGACGCTCGGCCGGCCACGGGGCCTCGGCGTCGTCGGGCTGCAGGCCCCGGTCCGCGAGCAGGCGCAGGGCGTGCGCGGCCACCAGCGAGCCGTACGAGTGGGCCTCCATGGCCCCGTGCACGGCGGTCCCGCGGGCGCGCAGGGCCGGGGCGGCGGCGTCGTCCTCCCCCGGCCCGTGGCGCATGAACTCCCACCAGGCCCGCACATCCGCGGCGAGCATCGCGCCGCCGCGCCGGCCGGGGCCGTCGAGCACCACCCGCCAGGGTGTGGGCGCGGGGTAGCCGAGCCACGCGATGACGACCGGGCGGGGTGCGCCGGCGGCGCGCTGGGCGGCGGCGAGGTGGGCGGCCTCCCGGGCCGTCCCCCACATGGCCGTCTGGGGGCGGATGCCCATGCCGGAGACGAGCCAGGTCAGGTGGGTGGCGGTCGCGGGGTCTCCCGCGGCGACCACCGCGCGCGGACCGTCCGGGCCGTCGAGGACGTAGTCCAGCAGATGCCGGGCGGGCAGGTGCGGGTCCATGCCCTCCGGCTTGAGGGCGTGGACGATCCCGTCCAGGGCGCTGCGGGCCCGCCGGCCCAGGCCGTCGCGCCGGGCCATGTCGGCGCGCAGCCGCTCCCGGACGCGGGACCGTGCGGCCACCCCGAACGACGCCCGGCTCAGTCCTGCTCGGGCTGCCACGTGAGCACCCGTCGGGGGCGGGCGCCGCCGGAGGGCAGCATCCGCAGGACACCCGGGGAGGCCTGGCCCGCGGCGTCGGCCTCGGTCCGTGCCGCGGCCTGGCGGCGGGCGGCCATCCGGTCGGCGTACCGGGCCGAGACGTCGCCGCCGGAGCCCACGGTGAAGACGCGGGCCAGGCGGGAGGCGTGGTGGAGGCGGTCCACCTGGGCCGCCAGCTCGACCACGGTGTCCTGCAGCTGCTCGACCTCGCGCTGCAGCGCGATCACGCGGCGGATGCCCTCCAGCGAGATGCCCTCGCGGCTCAGGGCCTGCACGGTCTGCAGCCGCTCGACATCGGCCAGGGAGTAGCGGCGTTGCCGTCCGCCCTGGCGGGCGGGGACCACGAGGCCGAGCCGGTCGTACTGGCGCAGGGTCTGCGGGTGCATGTCCGCCATCTCGGCGGCCACGGAGATCACGAAGACGGGGGCGTTCCGGTCAAGACCCGGCTCGCGGCCCCGGTCCGCGCGGGCGGCGCCGTCGCGGGCGCTCACCAGGCGGCCTTCCGGGCCAGCTCCCGCCGCGGATCGTCGCCGGCCAGGGCGGACTGCAGGGCCTCGATGGCGGCGCGGGCGTCGTCGTCGAGCTCGGTGGGCACGGTGACGTGCAGCTCCACGAGCAGGTCACCCGTCGTCGTCCCGCGCTCGACACCGCGGCCCTTCAGGCGCAGCACGCGGCCGGACTGGGAGCCCGCCGGCACCTTCACCTTCACGGGGCGCTCCAGCGTGGGCACCTCGATCGTGGCGCCGAGGGCGGCCTCGGGGAAGGTGACGGGCACGGTGATGCGCAGGTCGTCCCCGTCCCGGTGGAAGAACTCGTGCTCGCGCACGTGCACGGTGACCAGCAGGTCGCCGCGGCCGGCCGCACCGGGCGAGCCCTTGCCGCGGGCCCGGACCTTCTGGCCGTCGCGGATGCCCTTCGGGATCTTCACCTCGATCGTCTCGCCGTCCGGGGCGCGCAGGGACACCGTGGTGCCCTGGATCGAACCGCGGAAGGAGATCGTGGTGGTGGCGGTGCGGTCCGCGCCCTTCGTGGGGCGCGGCCGCGGGTAGCCGGCGTCGCCGAAGCCGCCGGTCTGGCCGGCGGCGCCGCCGAACATCCCGCTGAACAGGTCCGACAGGTCGGGCCCGGACTGCGTGGTGCGGGGGCCGCCCCCGCCGCCGAACATGCCGCCGAAGACGTCCTCGAAGCCGCCGCCGCCGGCACCGCCCGGGGCGGAGAACCGGGCGCCGCCGCCCATCGCACGGATCGCGTCGTACTCCTGGCGCTCCTGGGGGTCACTCAGGACGGCGTACGCCTCCGAGATCTCCTTGAACTTCTTCTCGGCCGCCTCGTCCCCGGGGTTCTGGTCCGGGTGGTGGGTGCGGGCGAGCTTGCGGTAGGCCTTCTTCACGTCCGATTCGGAGGCGTCCTTGGACACCCCCAGGGTCGCGTAGAAGTCCTTGTCCATCCAATCCTGCGAGGCCAT